>CAMWMM010000422.1 GCA_947175285.1 uncultured Lachnospiraceae bacterium | reverse complement strand
TACATACATGGACATCATTATAAATCATTCTATCATCTAATCCTAAATATTCCTGATAAAAGTCTGAAAATGAAATTTTTTGCATTTTTAATATTTTTCCTTTCCTTACTACAAAATTTCTATAATAATCAATGGGATTTCCATCTCATCCTCCGTAAGTCCTGCATGTACTCCGATAAAAGTATCCGCTTCCTCAGTTGTATTGAAAATGGTCAAATCGTCTATGGCAATTGCCAGATAATCACCAAGCATTTTCTCAAAATATGGATGTTCCACCCCACTTCCGAATATTTTGCTGTCCAAGACCTGTTCTTTCGTCCAAAGGAGGAATTTTTCTCCGAATTCCTTTTTAAATTCATACTCAAATTGCTCTTTTTTCTCCTTATGTATAAACAGGTTTAAAGCCCTCGGTTCAATAGACGGCATACGCACTAAACATTCAGTTATTTTTGGATAATCGGTAATTGACACTGCTTTTGAATCCATATGCCCATGGTCGGCAGTTACAATGACCAAAGTATTTTCCAGTTCATCGCACAACTGCTGTACCTGCTTTTCCAAAGTTAGCATCATTTGTTTTGCCTCTGCACTATAGCAGCCTTTCCTGTGCATAATATAATCCGGTTCGTTCCAATATCCATATATATACTTCTTACCCATTTTATCACATAACACCTTAATCTGCTCACATATTTTTTCAAAACTATCAGGAAACGGCGGCAAAAACGGGGCAACCTCATATGCGTTCCCACCATTTGCCCTGATTTTTGACCCCACATTCTTATATCCGCAATATGTCCATGCGACATTATAATCTGCCGCCGGATTATCCGTTCCGCTTTCATTATTCAAGAAAACGGTGACATTCTTATCAATATCAGGATAATAGCAATCCCATCCCAGCCAGCTATGTTCGCAGGGAGTTAATCCGCTCAATACAGATGTAGTCGCAGCTACTGTTGTTGGCGGAAAAACAGAGCTATATGTGCTCTTTAAATGTGTATTGAAAAAGCCGTCCTTTTCAAGATTTCTCTCCACTATACATTTTCCCATTCCGTCTAACAGTATAACTACTATATTTTCATACCCTTTCGCCAGATAGGAATCTACCGTTTTCAGAGACTGCCGCCCTTCCTTATTGCAGCCAAACTCCGAAAGAACAGAGTTTGCTAAATTGGCGATGCAATTAGAATAATCCGGAAATTTCTGTTTCATTTTCATTTCTGCTCCTTCCCTATACAAAATCATCGCTCTGCGGCGTAATATCCTATAACACAAAAAACGCACCGGGCGTCAATATGCCTGATGCGTCTATTTCAATACAAGATGCAATTATTAAAAGCAGCTTACATTTCCATTTATGCACAGACATATAAGACCTACCGGCTTATAACTGTGCATTTTACTATGCCCTGTTATAAGCAAATACGCCTATAATACATGTACATATAATGTCTTGAATGTAAGCTGTAACTCATTTTGTATATTCTCCTTATTTTTTTAATATATTAATACCTGAATTTTCATTTGTCAATGGCTTTTTAAGCGTTAGTGCTCATACCAGACAATATCATCCTCACTCAAGTATCTATCGTCCCCGCTAATAGAATAAGCGCCACAAATACTGCCGTCAACAGCATTGACAAAACAACTATAAGCGAAAAAATCCTCGGGTTTCTCCATCTTTTCTACATTATCAAAATTGACGGAATACGCTATATCTCCCTTATCCTTATACTCATCCCAGTCCGTGATATCCCATAAACTCAATTTCCAGCCGTAAGACTCGGCTTCGGGGTCTATGTACATTTTCAGTTCCTTTGCCTTTTCGCCAATATCAGCCTCCATTGTTTTTTCTGCAATCTCCATCGCTTCCTCTTCACTGATTCCGCCTAGCGCCTTCACCTTTTCTTCAAGCATGGCTCTTTCTGCTAAATCATTTGCTAAATCCTCCGCATCCATTTGCTCCTGTGTTTTCCCATTTAGCGCGACCTTTTTCGTATAATTGTACTCAATAATCTCCAGAAGTTCTTCGTCTGTGAGTTCCCTGTCCGGCAGGCAGTAGTCTCCTGTATCCTTTATATAGCAGAGTGTACCCGAAACTACAGATTCCGCATTCTCCACCTCCAACATCTGCTTTTCGGGGGATATGATTCCATCCAGATAGGATTTCCGCAATTCTATCATACGATCTATTTCAGTGTCGGAATACTCTCTTATGATACTATCCGTCTCTTCGCCTTGTTTTGTATCAGGAGCCGAAGCAGTCAGTTCTATCGAAATCTCATATTGATTTGATGTGTCCGTCTCCGTTTGCTCTCTGACATTATCCTCTTTCCTGCATCCGGTCAATGAAAGAGCACATACAGCGTATAAAATGACTAATATCGTCCTAACCCATTTTTTTGATTTTTTCATGATTTATTCCTCTTATTCACAAGTTTCCAAAACACTTCCGTCCACAGCGTCAATCGTACAATAATATACCGAATGGTCATTCGGATCGTCAAAAATTACATAATAAGCAAGATCTCCTTTATGCTCATATTCCGTTTTCTCTGATATATCCAATATAAGCACTGCCGCAGAACCGTCTTGATATTTCAATATTTCTTTTCCTTCCGCCCGTTCGCCTAGTTCAGCCTCCATCTGTTTAGTTGCGATTTCTATCGCTTCCCCTTCACTGATTCCGCCTGCCGCCTGTATTCTCTCCTGCCACTGTTTTTCCTCTGCTTCTTTCTCCGCTCTTGCTTCCTGCGCTGCCGGACTTTGTTCAACGGCATAGCTCATCTTATGCTGAAAATCGATAATCTCTAAAATCTCTTCGTCGCTCATTTCCTGAGCCGGCAGATTGAAAATACCCGTAGATATGATATAGCAGACTGTACCCTCCGGCGCATCCTCTGCATTGTCCACTTGCACAAGGGTTTTTTCGGGAAATTTCCCACCCTCATATGCTTTCCAGAGCTCTTTTGTGCGTTCTTTTTCATCCTCAGAATACTCCCTTGAAAAAGTGTCGGCCTCCGTAGGCTTCGACTGAACCAAATCGTTGATTTCCTGCACTTCTTCCTTGGGAATGTTTTCCATTCTCTCCTTTACCATACTTGACACAAACGCCCGAACCGGGAAACTGACTACGCCCGCAGCCAGAATAAACGCAGCCGCAGCCGTCACCATCCTTTTCCGATTCCATGTTCTTATATTCTTATTTCCGGTTTCCATTCGGGTTTGAATGTTCATAATAATCTCCTCCTGCATATCTTCTGAAATATGTATCTGTTCCATTGTTTCTCTCACATTACGCTCGTCCATCCGTTATATACCTCCTTCCACAATAGACTGCATCTGTTCTTTTCCGCGCCGCAGGCGCATTTTTACCGCACCTTCCGTAATTTTTAAAATATCTGCTATTTCCTTAATCCGATACCCTTCTACATAATGCAGATAAATGACGGTTTTCTGCTTGACCGGCAGTTCAAGAAGTTCCCTCAGTGTTTCTTTCTGTTCCGGCGCCGCCAGACTGTTTTCCAATTCGTCAATAGAAATTTTCGGATGCCTTATTCTGAAGCGTATCATATCACGGCAGATATTAGTAGCAACCCGGATTAACCATGCTTTTTCGTGCTCCTCATCACGGAAGCTTGGTTTCTTTTCCAGATAACGGCAAAAGGTCTCCTGAATGGCATCCTGCACATCCTGTTCATTGCATAGTATCACAATACATATCTTATAAAGCATATCACTGTATTTTGTGACCGCTTCTCTTATGTCTTTTTCTATGCTCACGCGTTTCACCTCCTTTGCTTTAAACACGTATGAAAGGATGAAAAAGTAACAAAAAAAGAATTGCATGTATCCGCAATTCCTTTTTGGTATAATTTTCTATTTCACAAAAAAATACGCCGCCATCTGCGCCCTGGAGCTGAACTCCTCTGTCTCTAAAAGTTCACGAACCTCTTCTTTTGTGTAAAATCTTGCTTCAATCAACTCGTTATCGGAAGTGTGGTCTTCAAACTGCCCTTCCGCCTCCACAAAAGCTATCTGCGTCTTAACATCGGAAAAGGCAACCGCCGCATAAGAGGGTCTTAGAATCTGCAGAATCTTTTTGACATGCAATCCGGTTTCCTCGTAAAGTTCGCGCTGAATACATTCTTCAAGCGACTCTCCCTCTTCTATCATCCCGGCGCATAGGTTATAGATATAATGATTAACGCCCATCCGAAATTCCCGAAGAAGCAGCATCCTGTCTCCGCAATAGGCAACAATGGAAACACCGCTGACATGCGTTCCCAACGCTTTTTCATCCGGAATCTCATGCCTGCTTACGATTTCATAAACCTTTTCTTTCCCCTTTTTATTCAGACTGGGACACTAAATAACAGGCTCGTGCTAACCACAGTACAGCATGTCTTCCCGGTTCCACGGGTCCTCCCTGAACAAATCCTCACAGACATTAATGTCCGAAGTGTGTCTTGATCCAAGCAGGCTGACAGCTAAGATGAATCATTAGAGCTCACGGAAGGCTGTGGGTGAGCAGATGTAGACCAGCAGCCTATGGAAGTTCTCTCCTGCTTCCCTGAATTTCCTCAGTGAAAAGGAACCCAGATCCGCTGAGAGAGGGCAAAAAGTAAAACTGGCAAATCTGGCAAATTCTCAATTTTATAT
>CAMWMM010000421.1 GCA_947175285.1 uncultured Lachnospiraceae bacterium | reverse complement strand
CAATTTACGGTTTTGTGAGCAGCTTGAATTTGGGGAGATTGCAAAAGTAACGGGATGTAATATGCGAACAGCGCAAAGCCGGGTTAGGAATGCTTTGAAAATTATGTGAAAGGAGCAGGAAAATGGGAGATAGGGAATTAAAGAAGTATTTGCAGCAGTCTATGAAACAGGGAAGAGAACTTGAAATGGAACTTGACGGAAATGGCATCAGGTTGGAAGAAACAATAAAATTATGTACTGAAATGATGCGGGAACAGAAATTGGCGCAAAAATCAAAAGAAGAACCGCGGACAGGTTTTATTCAGTATCTGTCAGATATTTTCCGGTTTGAAGGAATCCCCATTTTTGGTTTGCAGGCAGTTACATTATTTATCATATGCCTGACAATTTCTACGGTAGCAGATATTCCCCAATTAATTCCGGTCTTTGCGCCGCTGTTTGTACTGGCCATCATACCGGTTATGTTCAGATGCCAGTATTACGGAATGAGTGAAATGGAAGCTGTTACAAGGGCTTCCGGTTCACAGATTATATTGGCAAAGCTTATTTTAGCCGGGGCTGCAAATCTTGTATGTATGACGGTTCTTATTGCTTTGGAGGTGCATCTTCAAAATTCATACGGAGAAGTAGGACAGATAATTTTATACTGTCTGGTTCCCTATTTAGTCTGCATGGTAAGTATGCTGCGCCTGATTCGGCTGTGTAGGAAGGAAAACATGCAAATATGTGTGGGTTTAGTGCTTGGTTCTTGTGTGTGCTGGGGGATGTTGGCAAAAGCTTTGCCGTGGCTGTATGAAGCGTCTGCTTTTGGTATATGGATTATTGCTTTTTTGTTTTTTGCGGCGTTTTTCATAAAGGAAGCTTATTTCATTATAACAACAAGAAAGGAAGGAAAGATATATGGAATTATCAGTTGACCGATTGACAAAGCATTATGGAAGTAAAATAGCGGTAGACCAGGTCAGTGCAACTCTAAAACCGGGAGTATATGGACTTTTAGGTGCCAATGGCGCGGGAAAGACAACGCTGATGCGGATGATGTGCGCTGTTTTGGAATCAACTTCCGGAGAGGTGTTTCTGGATGGGAAAGAAGTAACCGCTATGGGGGCAGATTACAGAAATGTGTTGGGTTATCTTCCGCAGGATTTCGGATATTATCCGGGTTATACTGCGATGGAATTTTTGTTATATATTTCTGCTCTTAAAGGGATACCAAAAAAAATTGCGGGGAAACGGGCGAAAGAATTATTAGAGGAAGTAGGTTTAAGCGACGTTGCAAATAAAAAAGTAAAGACTTTTTCCGGCGGCATGAAGCAGAGAATAGGAATTGCGCAGGCATTACTTAATCATCCGGATATTCTGATTCTGGACGAGCCGACGTCCGGATTAGACCCGAAAGAACGGGTACGCTTCCGTAATCTGATTTCAGATTATGCCGGAGATAAAATTGTGATTCTGTCTACACATATTGTTTCTGATATAGAGGCAATTGCAGATGAAATCATGCTTATGAAAAAGGGAAAATTTGTATTACAGGGCAGCGCTTATGAGTTAATAAAAAAAGCGGACGGAAAAGTATGGGAACTGGCGGTACCGCAGGAAGAGGCAAGAAAGTGGCAGGCGAAAGCAACGGTTGCCAATTTGCGGCACGAGGGCGGGCAGGTGGTGCTCCGCATCATTTCAGATGATAAGCCGGGAGAGATGGCTGTTCCCTGTGAAGCCACGTTAGAAGATTTGTATCTGTATTATTTCCCGACAGAACAGGAAGGAGTGTAGTAATTATGGAACTGTTTTTATTGGAACATAAAAAATTATGGAGGAGAATGAGCACAAAAGTGAGTGTTATTTTATGTCTTATTTATTCTGTGGTATTTGGAAGCGTTTTAAATTATCAGTGGTTTACCTTTGGAAGCCATAATCCCTACCAGTCTGCTTTTGGCAACGATTTTGACGGATATGCTAATATTATGGACAGTCAGGCGCATGCAAAAGCATATGCGGGAGAACTGACAGACGAAACGATACAGGAACTTATAAAAGACTATCAAAATCTGGAAGCTAATGACAAAGAGACTAAAAATACGGACTGGGGTGCAGTCAATGGATGGCTTCAAGTATTATACCCGGAATTACGTGATACCAGTATGATTTATGACAATCTTATGATAAGCTATGTCGAACCCGGGAAGGTAACAGGTTTTTATGAGAGGAGGGAACAGGCAGTCAGGGATTTTTTACAGGCAAATGGGCAGTTGGGAGAAGAAATGGAATATCTGCTTCAAATGAATGAAAAAGTGGATACGCCTTTTTACTATGATTGGATAGAGGGATGGGAAATACTTATCGGCTATGGGATTCCACAGCAGAACGTAGTAGTAGCAATGTTTCTCGCAATCGTTTTATCAACGGTATTTGCAGGAGAATGGCACAATAATACAAGTTCTCTGCTCCTTACTATGAAAAACGGATGGCATAAAGTGGCATACGCAAAGGCAGGAAGCGGCATTGCCTTTGCAGTGGAATTGTTTGCGATGCTTACTGTTGGAAGCGTTGCAGCTCAGTTGTTTTATCTGGGGACAGGCGGATGGAATATGCCCATTCAAAATATCAAGATGACAGCGGTTGCACCTATGAATATGCTGCAGGCAGAAATTTATGAGTATGCGTACCTTTTTCTTGGGATGATTGGTTATGCGGGATTGGTTATACTGATATCGGCATCCGTAAAAAGCAATGTGCTTGCCCTTATACTTAGTTTTGCAGCAGCATACGCACCAACGATGATTGCAGAGTATCTTCCCTATGGGGCACAAAAAGCATTGGATTTAATTCCGTTATCGGGAAGCAGTGCAGATATTTTCCGAACAAATACATTTTGCATTTTCGGGAAATATGTGTGGTCGCCATATCTGCTGATTACTGTTCCGGTTTTTATTGGTATTATATGTGTGCCGTTTGCAGTAAAAGGATGGGCAAAGCGGTTGAGGGTTTGATGGGGTCTGTACAACTTTTTTCTCCTTTTTTTGGGAAAGAGGTTGAAAAAAGAAATTTTATAGTATAAACTATATAGGAATTATAATTGCGAAAATTGAAAATCTAGGAGGATTATTTTATGATATCGGCAGGCGATTTCAGGAATGGTATTACGATTGAGTATGAAGGTAATGTTTATCAGATTGTGGAGTTCCAGCATGTAAAACCCGGTAAGGGCGCTGCATTTGTCAGAACAAAACTGAAAAATATTATTAACGGCGGTGTCGTAGAGAAGACATTCAGACCAACTGAGAAATGCCCGCAGGCGCGTATTGATAGAAAAGATATGCAGTACTTATATGCGGACGGTGATTTGTACAACTTCATGGATACGGAAACTTATGATCAGGTTGCGTTAAACAGTGATACCGTAGGCGATGCACTGAAATTCGTCAAAGAAAATGAGATGGTAAAAGTTTGTTCCTATAACGGTAACGTATTTGCGATTGAGCCGCCTTTATTCGTAGAACTGGAAATTACGGATACGGAGCCGGGCTTTAAGGGAGATACCGCAACAGGTGCAACCAAACCGGCAATCGTAGAGACCGGAGCAAAGGTTATGGTACCGTTATTCGTAAGTCAGGGTGAAGTGATTAAGATTGATACCAGAACCGGAGAATATCTGTCCAGAGTATAATCGATGCTGTATATTGCTATTATTTAAAAGCCTATAAGACAATGGAACTGATACGTTCCATTGTTTTTTTGTTAATATTGTCCGGAGAGAATGGAAAGAGAGGACAATATGGTATTAGAAGAATTTGGCAATAAAGTATGCGGCGCATTAAAGAATGTAATGGGAGAGGACTATCAAATTGAGTTCCGCGAAGTAGTAAAAAATAACGGTGTCCGTCTGCACGGTGTCATGATAACAAAAAAAGGCAGCAATATATCACCGGCTATTTATATTGATGAACTGTATAAGGACTATGAGCAGGGAAGAGCTTTTGGCGATATCATTTATGACATTTTGTGTGTTTATAAAAACCATGCGAAAGAACAGAATATGGACATGGAGTTTTTTACGCAGTTTGAAAAAGCCAAAAGCAGAATCCTATATAAGCTTATTCATAGGGAGACGAATGCTAAGTTACTGGCGGATGTGCCGTATATCAAGTGGAACGACCTTGCGCTTGTATTTTATTATGCTTTTGAGGATGAGATGCTTGGACGTGCGACCATTTTAATCAGAAATTCCCATCTTGCGATGTGGGGAACGGATGTAATGGCGCTCTACCGCGAAGCAAAGGCCAATATGGTACGTCTGCGTCCGGAGGAAATGATGCCTATCAAGCAGTTGATTCAGGAGTTTGTAGGCAGACGGCAAAACAGCGGGCAGGGAAGCGATGACGGAAAGCTGCCGGAGGAGTTTCATGAGGCAATGAAACAGGATGTTGCAATGTATGTTCTTAGTAACTGTGACAGAGTCTTCGGTGCGGCGGCGCTTCTTTATGCGGAATCGCTGAAAAATTTGACACAGAGGTTAAATAAAAATCTGATTATTCTGCCGAGTTCCGTGCATGAAGTACTTTTAGTGCCGGATGACGGTATCACCGGAAAAGAATTTTATCAGGGAATGGTAAAAGAGGTCAATGATACGCAGGTGGACCCGGAGGAGAGATTGTCGTATAA
>CAMWMM010000420.1 GCA_947175285.1 uncultured Lachnospiraceae bacterium | reverse complement strand
ATCGATTAGTTTTATTGGCGAATAATACCATAAAGCCGGATGAAATGTATATTAACCGTTTCAAAGAACTGAAAAAAATGAGATATAAAATTGCCATCAGAAAACTTTCAGACGATGATTTTGAAGCATATCATGAATTACTTCTTCTTACGGATTATATTTTGCTTTCTCCATCCAAAAATGACATGGAGAAAGCATATAAGCACTTGTCCAATGTTTATCCGCATATTAAAATCTGTGCGGGACAGGTGGATTCGCAGGAGGATTATGATGCGTTAAAGAAAATCGGATTTGATTTATATGAGGGCGGTTTTTTCCGTGTACCGATTACACAGGGAGAAGAAGAAGTTGCTCCATTGAAAGTCAATTACATTTCACTTTTAAACCTTGTAAATGCCAGCGATTTTGATTTGACAAAAGCTGCTGATGTTATTGGACATGATACGGCGCTTGTTATTTCTTTGCTGAAAATGGTAAATAAGATGACCATTAATTCCGAAATTACGTCTATCCGGCATGCAGCGGCTATGCTTGGACAGAAGGAATTAAAGAAATGGATTAACACTGCCGTTACCAATGAATTATGTGCCGATAAACCGAATGAGATTACAAGACTTTCTCTGCTGCGGGCTAAATTTGCGGAAAGTCTGGCGCCTGTTTTTGAAATGTCGGTTCATTCTTCAGAATTATTCCTGATGGGATTGTTTTCCGTACTGGATTTGATTCTGAATAAGACGATGGAAGAGGCTCTTAAGATGGTTCATGTATCAAAGCTGATTGAAAATGCTTTGATTGACGATAAAGGCGAATTGGCGCCTGTTATGGACTTTATTATCCGGTATGAAAATGCTGACTGGCAGGAAGTTTCCAGACAGATGTTATTAAAGCGGATAGATATCAATCAGGTTTATGACGCTTATACAAATTCTTTGCAATGGTATCGTGACTTATTCGGGACAGATTAAAGAAGTGAGAGGATAGATATAAATTGATGAAAAAAAGAGTTCTGATGCTTGTCCTTACTTTTAGCTGTATGCTCTTTATGACAGCCTGTAGCAATAGTGAAAAAACTACGGAAAAAGAGATAGAAGAAACAGCATCCGAACAAGAAGTGGCATCTGAAAAAGATGTAGCATCTGAAAAAGATGCTTTATCACAGGATAGTGATTTAGAAGAAAATACGGCAGTAGATGACATTTCCGAACAAAGTATACCGGACGATTCTGCTGAGACAAAAGACGAAGAAGCAGAGGAGAAAGAGACAAAAACCTCTGCTTCAAGTGTGCCTGCAACACTTTCCGACGACTTATATGATTTTCAGATTTCCATTGACGGAACGGTTTATCAGTTTCCGATGTGGTATTCCGATTTTGAAGCATTAGGATGGGAATATGACGGTGATAATACCGAAACATTGTCCAGTGACCAGTATACAGGATCACAACGTTGGAAAAAGGACGGTTTTTCCGTTTCTACGGTATTTGGAAATCTGTCTGTTAATACGGTATCGTTTTCCGACAGTATGGTGGCTGGGATTAGAATAGGCAAATATGACTTTAATGACTGTGACTGGGAGATTCTTCTTCCGGGAGGTATACAGTTCGGCGTTTCCGGTACGGATGATATTAAAGCGGCATATGGGGATCCTGACTCGGATTATGACGGTTCAAATTACTATGAAATGAAGTATCGATATGATTATTACCGTGAAATCGAACTTTATGTCTTTAAAGACAGCGGTGTATTGGAAGAAATCAAGCTTGAGAATCTGGTTGAGTTAGAAGATGATTAAAAGGTTGTATCATGACGATACAGCCTTTTTTATTTATATAGAAATTTAAAATTCGCGAGTTTGCGAAGCAAATCTCGCAATCGAGCTATGCTCGATTTATGCAAAGTACGCTTGACAAAAAATGCAAAGTAAACTATACTAAAATTGCAAAGCAGGCTTAGCAAAATAATGCAGAAAGAGAGGCGTTATGAAAACGAAGATAAAAGAGTTGAGAAAAGAACGGAAAATGTCGCAGGAAGAACTTGCCAATGCCGTTGGCACAACAAGGCAGACTATTACCTCCATTGAAGTGGAAAAATATACGGCATCTTTGATATTGGCATATAAAATTGCACATTACTTTGGACTGCCGATAGAAGAGGTGTTTGATTTTTCGGAGATAGAAGATATTTGATAAATTCACAGGTTGAAAGAAAGGAATGGTATGGTATGAATATGGATAAAATGAAACTGGAAGTAGAAAAGAAAATACGGTATTGGAGAAAGATATGTATAATGTTTACATGTTTAGCGGTGCTCAATATTTTGAATATCTTCAAACCTCATGATGCAAGTGATGCATTTCTTGGTTTTTTCAGAGGTTTTCAAGCCGGCGCTGCGATAGCGGTTTTTCTTTGTGCTGCAATTATGGTAATGAGATACCGAAAAATATTAACGGATGAAGAAGCAGTCAGAGACTTTTATATTAAAGAGCATGATGAAAGAAATGCTGTTATCTGGGCAAAATCCGGCGGAACGGTTTTATATACATGCGGTGTTTTGATGATTGGTGCCGCCGTTGTTGCCGGCTACTTTAGTCAGACTGTGTTTGTAACACTTTTATTATGCGGTATATTCCTGCTGATTGTCAAAAAGGCGTTAGTTATTTATTATTGTCATTATTGCAAAAACTTATAAATATCTGTTCATTCGATGAAAAATGCGGTATACTAATGTGAAGAGAAGTTCTACGCAAATCTTCTTCACATCGAAGAATGCCTAAAATGCGGCATTCTTCAAGGGTTGCATGTTTTATAGGAAAGTAAAGGAATACGGCATAGCGCATGAATAATCGAATTGACAGAATTGACGGAAATAAATATTATGAATATACCAAAATAAAAAATCTCAATGTTTCCGATGCGGATGAGAAGTTCAGTCTGGATTATAAACAGGACGGCATGCAGGCGGAAAAGGAGAAGAAAAAGGACAAAACCGAGGAAGGACAGGAGTCGAAACAGCCGGATGTACATCAAGGCGTCCGTGTAGATATCTCAAACAGCGCGCGCACAAGCGCTGCGGCTGCAAAAAAGGCACAGGCAGATACGCCGCAAAAACCGCTGTTTACAACTTCTCCGCTGGAGCTTATTACATCGGTTAAAGAGTTTGTTAACACAGCAATTGCGGCGGTAAAAGATTTTTTCTATAAAATATGGAATGACCCGCAGCCGGAGGTTTTAGATACGGGCGCAATCGAACAGGAAGAAAGTTCTCTTTTAGAGGCGATAGAACAGAACTCTATACCGCTTTCGCAGTCTGAACCACAATATGAATCCGAGAGTGACTACCGCATGCAGGAAGCACTTTTAGACCGTGAAATACAGCCATATTTACGAAGCGGGGATTTAAATCAGGTTATCAGTTTATTAACGGATAACGGAAAGAGAGAAGCGGCAAGAAACTCTACACTTTTGACATATTATGACAGAACCGGAAGAATGGTAGAGCCGAATGCTTCGGATAGAGAAAGAATTCTGCACGGGGACAGAAATACAAGAAAACTTTAATTTCCTAATTATAAAGAACAGGGTCAGGGTGCATCAAATGGCGAAACGACCCTGTTTTTGCCGTTATGTTTTCCATAATATAAACGTCTGTCGGCATGTGTAATCGTATCTTCCACGGTATTGCCGGGTTTGTGTGTAGCAATACCAAGTGTAAGAGAGCAGTGAATGGACGTCTCGTGTAAACTGAAAGCATGATTTTCCACCTGACTGCGGATACTTTCCGCAATTTCACATGTCTTATTTAATTTGACATGGCATAAAATCAATATTTCCTCCCCGCCCCAACGGCATACATGACCGTTTTCATTTACCTGCTGACTGATAATATGCGAGATTTCTTTTAAAACGACATCCCCGAAATCATGTCCGTAAGTATCGTTGACTTTCTTGAAATTATCAATATCACACATAATCAGGGAGAAATCTTCTTCCTTTTCAATCGCCTCATCAAAGAAATCCTGCATACTGCGGCGGTTATGCAGTCCGGTAAGCGGGTCGATACTTGCCATATTGTCCAATGCAATATTCTGCGTACGCAGTATATTTGCCGCTGCCTGCATGTCCATAATAAAAACAAACGTTACTAAGAATAAAAAGCCGAAATTGCAAAGTGTATTATAGATATAAATAGCAAGTTCCACACCCACTGATACATTTAACTGATAGACAGAACCGATAAAAAGGTAAATCATACGGCAGAAAATGAAAGAAAACAGAGCCAGCAGACCAAGTATGGTGGGAATAAAATATTTTTTCTTATCCTGAATCAAAGTAACACACATATAATAGCCAAACGGAATCAGACCGATGATATACTGTGCAAATCCGAACTGCCAGCCGACAAAAATAGCCGCAACGAAGGAGTGCAGAATAATTTCGAGATAAGTAATATAAAAAATTTTAATCAGTTCTTTTTCATATCCGTATTTGATAATATAAACGCAGCGAAGATAAGTAATGACACTGCCGACGTTGAAAACAACAAGCGGCCAGACACGCAGAGCAGTAAAAATGCAGACAAGTGTGATATGCACCATTGTAATTGCATAAATAATCAGTTTATATTTAAATTTTTCAGTCTGTATCGCGGAAGCGAAAAACTGTTTTATATTGTCGTA
>CAMWMM010000419.1 GCA_947175285.1 uncultured Lachnospiraceae bacterium | reverse complement strand
CGGGCAATTTGCTGAGAGACGGCAAAGCAGAATATAGCTACGATGCCTTTAACCGCACGGAGAAGGTGCAGACCTTCAACGGCAATATCCAGATCAACCGCTATGATGCGGAAGGACTGCGTCATGAGATGGAGGAGAACGGGAAGCTTGTGTCCTTTATCTTCCGCGGTGATGAGGTTGTGGCAGAGAAGAGCCAAGAAGACAGGATCCGCTATATCCGCACCAGCGTATTATTAGCTTCCGACGCGGAAAGTGCAAGAACGTACTACCATTATGCATCTGATGAGATGAGCAGTATCACCCATGTGGTGGACGGCGAAAATGAGGAAATCCTCAACCGATATGAATATGACGCATGGGGCAATCTGACCACATGTGAAGAAAAGGAACACAACCGCTTCAAATTCAACGGACAGCAGTACGACCCAGTAAGCCAACAATACTACCTGCGTGCACGATACTACAATCCAGTCATTGGTCGGTTCACGCAGGAAGACAGCTACAATGTGGACGGACTGAACCTGTATGCATACTGCAGGAATAATCCAGTATACTATGTTGATCCGAGTGGGAATATCTGTGAGACGGCTGCAAATCGAATCATGGATAAATTTACGCCTGATGGACAATGTATTGCAGGTAGAAATGAACAAAAGAAACTTGCGTCATACTTAAGAAATAAGCAAAATCACGGAGGAGAGCTGACACCTAGCGAAAAGCGTATTTTAAAGCAGATTGACGATTATAGTGCAGCAAGGAAATCTGGAAAGCCATCTCCGAGCCATTATATTAGTGAAAATGGTCCTGGTTATGTATATATGGCATCATATGATGATATGAAACAAAATCCATATATACATGGTCAAAAACATCATACAAACCAAGGTGCGGCTTATAATAGTGTGATTCCATATCCAGATGGTCTGTGTGCTGAATTGTATGGAAATGCAATTACAGACAAAAATAGCTGGCATTACAAAGCACATCAAAGTATGGAAAAGTTTTGGAATGATTATAGGGTGGAAGGAGCAGATCCTCCAACAAATGGACAGTACCTTAGAGCATTATATGATTCTATGGTTTTTGCAGGGTTTTCCGACGATAAGGCAGCATATATAGAGTCCAGGGCATATGCCCAACAGAAAAGTTATGGATTGGAAATTACTAAACCTGTACCAAATGTTCCCAATCCATTGCATCAACAAAAGTAGGAGGAAGTTTGAAAGAAGGTCACGTTCAAACTATTGATTAATATGCGTGCCAAAGCACGCAAGGGGTATAAGTATGGAATTAAAACCAGATTTTTTAGAAAAGGTAACAAACTGTAATTGGTTTGAAAATTGTGGGGATCAGAATTTCGAAAAATTTGAAGTCATCTTTATAAATGATAAAAGTGAGATACCCGAATCGATGCATACGCATAAGTGGGAAAATATATATTTTGCGAAGAGAGGTGATTTCTATACATCTATATTTTTAAACCATAGAGAACAGTATGGTTTGATGAACGAGGAATTTGATAAAGCCAAAAAAGAGGTTCTCACATTTTCAAAGAGATTTACAGCTGGATTAAAGAAAAAAGAGATACGTTTCGATGGTCTTGTATTAAAAAATGTAATAGCCAATTTTCAGATATTGTTTATGATCAATCATTTTTCGGAATACTATACGCCTGATATCTATTATGAACAGATGCTTGAAATTTATCTGTCTGGACACCTGCCATGTGGGTGGTCCGGCGGACAAAAAAACGGGATCTTTAAGGTGTATTGATTCAGATTTTATTACAGGACTTATACCATTTGAAAAATTTAAAATTCTAATAGTAGCCATGCAGGCAGCGGAGTAGTCCATCTGCATGCATGGCTGCTATTGTCGGTTAGGAGGATTATATTGTGGAAGTACAAACAATTGAAAAACATGCAAACAAAATAGTGAAAGAAGTAATGAAAAAAGTGCATAACAAAGATTATAAAGGTGTAGAAGGTGTTGTAGATGAAATAGAAATTGGAATAGATGATTTTATTGAGACAATGCAGATCATTGAGGAACAAATGATGGACCCGGAAGACAGTATTGATGAAATAGCTGATGATGTGGGAATTGACTTTTATGAGATGGCTGATGGTTCGTGTTACAGGAGCGATCACCGATTGACGCTTTATGGGGATGAAATGTTCATCACGATAGAGTTTGAATTCCGCATAACAGAGACAGGTGTAAAGTCCATCTTACGGGGCGTAAATGTTTAGAGTTCTACGACCCCGACGGACAGCTGGTAAGAATGTAACAGCTACAAGATTAACTGCCACTCCGAGAAACGGAACCGTGCAGAATGCGGGATCATGGCCGAAGTAAACGTTTTTATTCATATGGTGGGAATGGAGTATCTGTGATTTATGTAGCCAGACATTTCAGTTAGATGAGCACGCCTATGCTTCTTAGCAGGAGAAATATAGGCGTGCTGACTTAAGGAATATGTGATTGGTATTCGTAGTGGCAATATTGAAGTCATTCTTTGACAGGCAGGGATGCGGTGGAGTACCGATTTAATGAGGATTGATTGAAAAATAAGATTATTGGAGGGATAAAGGATGAGAGACCCGTATTGTATAGAAGAAAATGTCAGAAAGAAAATTTCAGAGGATTATCTGAGAACGATAAATGATGCGGAGGAACAGATTAAAGAAGTGACAGCGGATGAAGAACAGGGGATACAACGGTATCGATCGGATAATATCACCATAATCTGGGCCTGCCATTTAACACGGTTTCAATATGGAACAGCGGTGTTTTCCGCCATGTATTCCCTGGGTGAAGAGATTGAAATATTGCGTCCATGGTTCGAGTTATCGGTGAGTGGTCTGGAATGTTCATGTCAGCCGATGTTCCATAAGATGGATTTTTTTATAAACTATTACTATGAGTCGTTTATCAATCTCATTTCGATTGGAATACTGTTAGAGGTGAATGACGATACCATGAGAGTGATAGTAAATGGCGCCCGCTGCTACAAGGCAAATGACGCCTTGGTGGATTTCCTGCTGTCAACGTATGATATAGGCTGGGATCACCATACCAGAAAGTTTCACATTTCACGTCCCTATCAGTATACAAAGGATATTATACTGACAGCGCAGGAGGATAGGGAGAGGGCTTCTGAATTATTAAAGGAATATGTAAAGAAGAACTGGTTATCCGGAAACGGATTCAGGAATGCCCATAAGGAAAAAAGATATGTGGGGATATGGAGTTATGAGGCAGCGGCATTAGCGAAGATATTGGGGCTGGATGATTCGTGTTTTAAGGGAAAGAAAAACTATCCCTACGATTTGGCTCATTATAAGCGTGACAGGGTATTTCCTGCCAGCGCATATTCAAAATGGCTGACAGGAATCCGGGAGAAAGAACAGGGGGCAGAACGGTTAGAGAAAGAAAAGGTGTATATTAAAGCATTGGAAGAGGATTATCTGGCATTGGATGATGAGGCGTTCTATGAAAAGTATAAGGAAAAATTCCTGCAGGGTTTGTTTCCGGATGGGGCAGAATATGGCAATTACCGGATGGCAGGGGAGGAGGGGATATTGGGCTTTCTTCTGGTAAACGTGTTAGTAACGGATGGCTATATATTACAGATGGATTACAGTGACGGACCGGAAGAATGTCTGATTGATTTCGTAAATGAAAGACTGGAAACAGACTATGGCAAGGATATGATTGAGGACATCGAAAGCGATGATGAATCTGAAAACACGGATGCGGAAATCGAACTATACGACACAAAGTATGTAAAGAACCTTGGAAGGAAATTAAAGCGTAAGGGTTTTCGGTTTGTGTGGTTCCTGATTGACAACGACCAATATTATGTGTGCATCATGCCCAAGACAGCAGTTCTTGGAAAGAAATGGTATGAGATAAGCTTAAAGATTGATTAGCGGAGCAGATTGGAGTGATGGTTCTTGATGGTCATTTTCTGCCAACATGTATTGAGATTAGCCGATAAGAATCCGAGAGAAAGAACAGGGGGCGGAAAATGGCAATTATCAGATGACAGGGTTGATTAATTTCGTATAGGGATGGAAGCCGATATTTCATATTAAAAAAATGAGTAGCATCACTCATGTGGTTGAAGGGAGGGAATTTAATGAAAAATGTATATAAGACATTTATCCTTGATTGCACAGAGATATGAATTGGCGATAACTGATGGGAATCTCGAAATAAATGAAACAGATACATCATATGATACTTCTATTGTATGGAAATATCAGGATGAGTGTGCATCAAAATTTGAGAGGAAAAGAAAGGAAAGACAGTTTTGGTTATGGTACATTAGAAAGGCGGCTGAAATTCAAGGTATAGAAGTTAATGATATTCCAGAAGAATCCTGTGCAATTGAGAACTGCAATAAGAATTTGCAGGAAATTGAAATAACTTCATTGGAAAATTTTGTGGGACAAGTTAGTTGTGACTATAAATTTATTTCTGCTGAGAAGAAAAAACATACTGTAATATTGAAAGTTTTTGATGTGAATAAAGATAACAAATGTCCAACATGTGGACATATTGCTACACGTTCAGAAGAATTTTGGGGCAGAATGGATTTAGGTATGATAGAGGATTTTTCTTAGGAACTGGCGATAAATAACTTGTGCATAATCATTAAAGGTGCTATATTAA
>CAMWMM010000418.1 GCA_947175285.1 uncultured Lachnospiraceae bacterium | reverse complement strand
GTGCTGCTGTGTTCCCACCCTGACACGGTTCATGGATTCCCATTGCGTAAGACCCGAACTTCAACGCCACTTATAAAGGGCAGCTACACAAACAGAAGCCCTCAATCAAGCATCACCCCTACTAGAGCGGATTGTAGGTACAAGGCACCGCTAACGCCCCGGCTGCACGGTTTTATAAGTATAATGTTTTTTTCTTTATTTGTCAACTTGTTTTCGGCTTTGCATTTTTTTATTTTTCGCAGATTCTTTTTCTTCTTTGTTGCGTATTCGCAGTTCCTTGAAAAAAGACGTCAGGAGGGAGGAACATGCTTCTTCCAGTATGCCTCTTTTTACGCGAACCTGATGGTTAAACTGCGGCATATCCAGAATATTGAGGATAGAACCACAGCATCCGGCTTTCGGATTCATAGTCCCCATGACAACCTCCGTGATACGCGCCTGCACAATTGCACCCGCACACATCTGACATGGCTCCAAAGTGACATAGAGAGTGCAGTCTTCCAGACGCCAGTCCCCCATTTTTTTGCTCGCCTTATTAATGGCGGTTATTTCCGCATGAGCAAGCGTATTTTTATCAGTGTTGCGCCGGTTATATCCTCTCCCGATAATTTTATCCTGATATACGATTACGCAGCCAATCGGAACTTCTCCTAACGCATAAGCCTTCTTAGCCTGTTTAATTGCTTCTTTCATATATTTTTCATCAAGAGTCATTGGCATATCCGTCTCTTCCTTTCTACGGATTTTCATTATCAATCATGCGATAACCAATGCCGATTTCCGTAAAAATATATTGTGGGTCGGCAGGATTTTTTTCCAGTTTCCGCCTGATATTTGCCATGTTGACACGCAGAATGCGGTTGTTGCTGTCCGCGAATGGTCCCCAGACGTGAGAAATAAGGGAATCATAAGTAATAACACGTCCTGCATTCTGTGCCAGAAAGGTCAAAATTTTATATTCAATTTGTGTAAAATGTACAATTTCACCATGAATGGTAATAATACGCTTCTCATAATCGATTAAGAGGTCTTTTGCAATATATTGAGATTGCGAAGGGGAAAGATGATTATTTCCGGAGGCGGAACGGCGTAGAGCGCTGCGGATGCGCGCCATCAGCTCTGAGGTTCCGAAAGGCTTTGTGATATAATCATCCGCACCGGCATCTAAAGCGCTGACCTTTTCCTTTTCCTGAGTCCTGGCGGAAATGACAAGGATTGGAACATTGCTCCAACCGCGTATTTTTCGGATAACGTCAATGCCGCTCATATCAGGAAGCCCTAAATCCAACAGGATTAAATCAGGACATTGCGACGCCGCCAGAGAAAGACCGGTCTGCGCATTGAGTGCATAGGTGGCTTTATAATTATTTGACTTTAAGGTAGTCATAATAAAGTTACATATATTATGCTCATCTTCAATCAGTAAAAGCTGGTTTTTAGGATTCATAAGGAAACCTCCTCTTTCGGCAGAGAAAAATAGAACTCTGCGCCATGTTCATGGTTGCGGGCATTAATCGTGCCGCTGTGCGCTACAATAATTGTTTTGCAGATGGACAGACCGATGCCCATACCTTTGTTGGAGTCGGATTCAGCGCTGCCGATATAGGAAGAACCGTCAAAAATATTGGATAACCTGTCTTCGGAAATGCCAATACCAAAATCTTTCACATGGAAAGTAACCATTTCATTATCGTCTTTTACATAGCACAGAATCGGCTTTGTACTTTGTGAATGAATGACAGCATTTTCCAGTAAATTAAACAAAACCTGTTCTATAAGAATGGCATCCATTGGAATAATCAATAAATCATCCGGAACCGATACATCAACGGGAGCATTGGGAATTCTTTTTTTGAGACGGTTCATGGCGGCCGAAACAACTTCTTCAACCGATTCATCATTTTTTTTCACTTTGGAAGATTGATTATAGATTCTTGTTACCGACAGCAGATTTTCCACCATGTTTAACAGCCAGTTAGCGTCTTCCTGAATATGCGTTACAATTACTTTTTTTTCATCTTCGGTTAAAGAGTCACTGTTTTCCAAATAAGAAGAACTTGCGCCGATTATTCCCGTCAGAGGTGTACGCAGGTCATGGGAAACAGCGCGCAGGAGATTGGCGCGCATTTTTTCCTTTTCCGCTTCTGATAACAACTTGTCGCGTTCGGCGATTATTTTTGCCTGCTGTTTCATATTCGTAGTCATTGTACTTGTCAGTAAGGTAACGGCAAGCATTTCAATGAAGGTAATCGGATATCCGGTCAGCGTAAAATTGAGTGCAAAATAAGGATATGTAAAAAGATAATTAACACAGATAACGGCTATAATTGAGGAAAATAAGCCCGGCAGGTAGCCGTCAGTATAACGTACAATAATAATCAGTGCAAGAATATAAATAAGAGCAATATTTCCGCCATTATTCGGAACGAGAGAAAAAAATAGAAAAGCAAGTGCCGTTGACACAGTAAGGGCGGAAATGGTAATGATAATATTTTTCATTTTTTGAGTAAATTTGTGATTCATCCTAATAGCCATGCCTTTCTTTACATTTTATTATACATTGTTTTGTGAAAAAAGGAATGAAAATTATAGTTAAAAAAATACTGAGAAGAAAAGATATCATTGTACCGGACACAACATGAGCGCATAGAAAGCGCCGGCTAAAATACCGGCGCTTTAATACGTCTACTCCTGCCATTCCACTGTTGTCTGAAATAGTGCCTTTTCCGGTAGAAGATAGGCATTTTCTGCTTTGTTATCCATAAAAATATCATAATCCACTACATAAATATGAACCGTATCCGTATTTCTGCCATAGACAGAATAGATTTCCGAATATTGTCCCTGGGAATCTAATAATTCTCCGTCAGCGTCTGTAATGGCAACGATATAATCAAGAGCATCCGTACCTTCCGGCAAGAGAATGTCTGCCTTGATTTCATAAGGCGTCTTTGTCACTGTAGAGATACCGATGCCGTCAGTGTTTGTTTCCATGATTTCTTTTCTCTGAGTGTCTGTTTGGATTGATGATACGGGAATTGTAAATGTCCAGGGACCTTCATAATACTTCTTCACCCTTTGTTTGATGACTTCACCGCTGTCTAACGTTACATCTTTTGTTTCATTCAAGTCATCCCAGAATTTCGTGATGGTAAAAGTATAGGTAAATTTCGGAGGCAGGGCTCCCATATAGGATTCCGATTCATTCGGGGCTTCAAGACCGACTCTGATAACACCCAGAAAAGTATGGGAATCAACATAATTTCCCTCAATCATATACGGAGTAGGCGGGCAGTTTTCCTGCTCGGAAGAGAAAATATTCGTATTATACAAATCAGGGTCTGCCTGTGTAAAATCAAAACTGTGACTACACTGAAAATAAAGAAAGTCGTAGGAAAGAATATAACCTTCCATATTTTTCAACTTGCTGAAATCTTCGGGAAAGCCCTCTTCGCTGTATAATTCCAGTGAAAAATATAGCGCTAACTCGGTGCAGCTTACTTCGGAGAGCGTAATCGTAACATCTCCAACGGTCTGGGAGTATGCGTTTGTATCTTTTTCCGAAGTTTCGGTATTTGTATCGCCTTTAGCATTTTTATCTGTTTCCGATGAGTGTTCCGCAGCAGTTTCCGGAGAAGTAATTGGAACGGCGTTTTCACTGAAGTTACCGGAATAGCCAATGTTATCCTCCACTAACAGAAAAATTCTTCCGATAAACGGTATTTTCCCAGCATATGCAGGATTGCTGAATCCCCATATTCCAAACGCAAAAATAAGAGCGGCGGCAACATATAAATAAGGACGTTTCTTCTTTACTTTTTTAGTTAAAGGTGCAGCATGACTGCGAATCTGCTCATAGGCGGCATCGATTATATTTTGTGTTTCCGGTGTTACTTCAGGTGTAAAATGCAGAATGTTATATAATTCATCATCAATATGCTCTTTTTTCATAAGGAAACATCCTCCTTTTCATTGAAAGTAGTGTAGCCGCTTTTAAGCAGTTTTGTTTTTAATTTCAATTTTTCCCGATGCATGCGGCTGCGGATAGTGCTTTCGTTGATATGTAAAATGTCCGCAATTTCTCTCGTTGTCAATTCTTCTCCGTAATAGAGTTGGAAGCAGAGTCTGTTTTCCTCCGAAACAAAAGAAAGCAGCTCCCGAAAACGGGATAGCGGACTATCCGGCTCCTGTGCAGTATCGGCAATATCTCCGGAAATTTCCTCGAGGGAAATAAATTTTTTATTTTTATGATAAATATGATTACAGTTATTTAGTAAAATCCGAATCAGCCATGTTTTAAAATAGCGCGCCTCCTTCAGGGAAGAGAGATGTTCATAGGCATCTAAAATGGTATCTTGTATGGCGTCGGCGATATCCGCCTCCTGTGAAAGATAGCCGTGCGCAATGCGGAGCATGGTATCTTTTTGCATATCCATCAGTTTCAGAAAGGCTTCTTTGTCGCCGCGCATAGCTTTTTTGACAAGTATCAGCATATCCTATCCGGTCCTCCGTTTTTCGTTGTATTTGGATATATCCATATCGTATCATACGTATACTTATTAGAGAAACGGAGAAGTCATTTTGTTGCAAAAAAGATTTTTTTAGAAAAGAAAATGTAACGAAGAGTTGACGAAGAGCTTTGAAATAGATATAATTTTTTCATATGGAGACGTATCGAAGTGGTCATA
>CAMWMM010000417.1 GCA_947175285.1 uncultured Lachnospiraceae bacterium | reverse complement strand
ATAAGAATCGAGATTTGTTTTAATTTGTAACGATATTGTAGCATGAAAATATTTGGAATGCAATAGAAAAACAATTAAAATAGAAACGGAATTTCGCATACCGCAAAATGACGCAAAAAGATTCAATCGACTCATTGATTTGGTAAACCTTGCAATCGCATTGTGCTGATTGTATAATGCAAACAAGGTAATTTTAGGTGCTATAATAGTCGAAAGCGGACATGAAATAGAAAGGGAAAAATGTAAAATGACTATACAAGAAAATACTATTGTTCAGCCAATTCCAAGTGCTTAATTATTGGCAGAAGAAGAGAGAAAATGGAGGTTGGTTTTACCAACAGATTATAGAGAGTTTGTTGGAATGCTGGAGTAGGGAAAAGCAATGAGTTTATTGTATTGTTTATATAATCATAAAAAATATAAAGCAAAATATCAAAATGGTGTGGTAAAAATTACCACAGATGTAAAAGAGCAAGGCTTCACTAATTATATTGATGTTTTGGAAGAACGCATGAAAATTTGTAATTTTTACTGATTCAGAAAAACAGCTCAACAGATAAAGGAGATTAGAGAATGAAGCAATTTGAAAACTTGAGTAAAGAAATATCCTATGCGTTGCGCCATGCTCCATGGGAGTATGAATTGGAAATGGATGAAGAAGGCTGGGTTCCACTTGGACAGCTTTTAGAAGCATTACATAGGGCAGAAAAATGGAAGAACATCTGCGAAGCAGATTTAAGCAAAATGATTGAAGAGTCCGAGAAGAAACGCCATGAAATCAAAGATGGGAAAATCAGAGCATTTTATGGACATTCTATCCCGATGAAGATATTGAAAGAAGAGAAAATGCCGCCGGACATTTTATACCATGGAACAGCAAGAAGATTCATGTCGTCAATTATGGAAAATGGTTTATTACCACAAAGCAGGCAATATGTTCATTTATCGCAGGATATTGAAACCGCTGAGAATGTAGGAAAGCGCCACGATGACAAGCCATGTATCCTAATGATTGATGCAAAAAGGGCATGGAATGAGGGAATTAAATTTTACCTGGGTAATGAAAAAGTATGGCTGGCAGATGCGATACCTAGTGCATATATCAATTTACTTCTGAATAAGAGAAAAAGGTGAAAAATGAATATTTTGGAATTAGAGGCAATTTTTGAGAAAGAAAAAGTACCTAAAGACTTATATGCTTTGAAAGGCGGATTGCCAAACGAAAGCTTATGCATTGGACATGATAATGGAAAATGGGAAGTTTATTATAGCGAGCGAGGACGTAAATCGGGCTTGAGGACATTTGATACAGAGGAAGAAGCTTGCCTGCATTTATATGAGAAAGTGAAAAGAATACTATAAAAGCTTGCAGAAACATGGGAGTATTCAGAAAAGAGATGAACTTATTGAAAAAAGAAAAATTTGCCTTTGTTGGAACCAGACGTCATATTCGTTTAGATGATGAAATGGCACTAATTGATAAAGTAGAAGCAGATAATGCTTTCAAAAAATATAAGAAAGAGATAATTGACAAGTTATTATCGAATAATGGATTTTATAAATGGAAAAGCAGTGCCTATGTCAGGTTAAACGGGATAGGATTATTGGAGTACATTGATTTACAAAAAGAGCGATATGGTTCAAAAACATTTTGTGTCAATTTTTCCATTATGCCGCTATATTGTAAAGAACCATATATGGTTACCGGTTTGGGATATAGATTGGGAATGTATATATGCGATAAAGATGTTTGGTGGGATTATGGCAGCGAAAGTATTGCCCAAAAAAGTTTTGAAAATGTCAGCGAAGCAATTACGCAATTTATCTTTCCTTGGTTTCTTGAATTGTCCACAGAAGAAAACTATAAAAATAGACTCATAGAAGACAGCGCAAAAAAATTCGCAGGATATCACGTTTCACAATGGCTTGAGGCGTTAACTGTCGAGGATAAAGAGCATTTGATGCAAGAAAGCATAGAGCGATTGAAATTACCTAAAAAGCTGCTAAAGGTGTGAGAATGATTTTGTAATTTAATAGAAAGGCAGATAAATGCTAAAAGAATTGATAATGAAAGTTGATCTTATATTTAATGATGAAAAGGGCAAAAGAATTGCCGGAGGAGCTGAATCGAATTATTCAACTGACGATTTGAGATGGCTGGATTTTAATGATAAAGAGATAATGATTCAGACAGCAAAAGGAGATATGTTTTTTAAAGTTAAAAAAATTGATGTTTTCCCTTCGATATCAGGGGCTATAAATATTGGATTGACATTAGATGATGACGCACGATTTGATGTTATTAATATTGGGGATAAAGTTTTTAAAGTCTCTAATATAGGTAATGGATATAAGCTTGCACTAAAAGACAAAGAAAATTTTTATACAGTGGCAGACAACGAAATAATGCAATCAGAAAATGACATGCAAATGCAGTTACCTGTGGAACTTGTGAGATTTTACAAGGAAATAGGATATGGTTTTTTCAAATCTGTAAAAGGAAATATCAATAGATTAATGGATCCATTATCGATAAGAGACTTTAGGTTAAGGCAAAATGATTTTGAATACTTCCCAGATATGGAAATATATGCTGAGTTTGAGGAAAACAAGTTGATATTCTTTGAAGTAAATGAATCTGTCTTTTTTTCTATAGAATTGAGTGATGGAGATAGGCAAAGAATATTTTTGTATAATGTAGTTATAGCAGAATCTTTAGAAGCATTTGTAGAAGCTTTTTTAGATAATGAGGATTTTTATGAGGAGATTTTTCAGTGAATTTTTATATAGGCAATTCAATAGATGAAGTTGATATACAGAGCGATAATGTAGAATTCAGTGATGAGTTAATTGAGTTCATTTATAAACTGCGTGAACAAGTACCATTCGATATGAGCAAATTATATGAGATTAATCCTTATGATTATGATTGTAGATAATACAAGCCTTTTAATAAGTATACCCCTGCTCCCCGGCATTTGATATATGCACATGGTAGCAGGGTGAGAATTTATTGTCTGCCGGACATAGGGATTTGCAGATAATCAATTAGTGCAGTTTCTAAAAGCCGGGAATAGTTTACCTTTTGTTCTTCTGCAATCCTTTTTAACCATGCTGGAAGTGTGATATTGGTTTTAATGCGTTCATTATCCTTTTTCATGCGGAATAAATCAGGATGGATGGTAATCGGCATTACGACATTGCCCTCCGTATCCTCTTTGGAGAGATTAACAGATGGAGTGGGAATATCCTCATTATCACATTCCATACTGTATACATGAAGACTTGCGGCTTCAGCAGCCATGCGTGCAGCTTCTTCCAGATTGTTTCCAACGCTGATACATCCGGGCAAGTCGGGGAAATAAATGCTATATGAGCCGTCAGTAGATGGTTCAAAAACTGCAAGATAAGTTAAATTTTGCATAAATATGCTCCTTTCCATAAGACCACAGACAGTAAGGTTATTTAAGTCCTGCCTGTTTGTAAATACTGCTTAGAGTTCCCGGTTTTAAGTCGCCATTGTGATTTGGAACTGTGACTTTCCCGGGTTTTGTTGGGTGCTTTAGGCTTATGTGAGAGCCCTCTTGGTTGATAGTGTACCATCCATCTTTACGAAGCACCTTTAGTATTTCCCGAACTGTCATGCTGTGTCCTCCTTATATTATGTATTATACGCCTTTTTTATACGCATGTCGATAGCCTGGAGTATAAAATATACGCATACATCGCTATTTTCGAATTTATAAATTTTTCCCCCTCAAATTATTTTATTATCAAAATAAATATGATACACTATTCAAATAGCAGAACCACTTAGGAAAGGAACAACAAAAGAGAATGGAACGCGGTGCGGCGATACGGCAGGTGACAACCGTACATATATGGATAACAATACTGGCAGTTGCTGTAGGAGTCTGCTTGTGCGTGGGACTGCTTTTTCTGATTCGGTTCTGTGTCAGTCAGTACAGAAGAAATCACAGGTCGGGCATCATAGACGAGATGGACGGGCACGACTTTGAATTTTTTTGCGCGGAATTGTTAGAGAAAAGAGGGTTTATTGATGTTGAGGTGACACGCGGAAGCGGTGATTACGGCGTTGATATTCTGGCGGAAAAAGACGGCGTTACCTATGCAATTCAGTGCAAGCGCTATACGGCGCCCGTTGGCGTGGAGGCAGTGCAACAGATTTATGCCGGCAGGGATTATTATGACAGAATGGTTGGCGCGGTTATGACAAACCAATATTTTACCGCTCCTGCGGTAGAAGCGGCGAAGAAGTTAAAAATTCTGCTGTGGGATAGAGGATATATGGACAGCATGATGGACGAATAATGTATAATGTCTGCTTAATGGCAAAGTGATTGACTGACTATAGAAGATACAAGCGTTACAATATTGCTAGAAACTATTATTTATATTAACTAATAGAGAGGAACAATAAAGAAAATTTTCAAACAAGTTTAAGATAACCTTAAAATGTAATACTGTCTCTCCCGATTTATTAAAAAAGTTATACGGCAGGACAATATAAAGAAGTTCGTGAGATTGGAAATTTGAATATTGTATCTGCTTTTTAATTAAAAGAATGATATGACGTTGATTATAACACGTTTAATTGATTGCCTTTATGCCCAATTCATAATGAAAGTATTGCAAGGTGGAGTGTTCATATATACGTTCAAATTCCTTTTTATTGTATTTCATGGATTTTCCCAATAGGAAAT
>CAMWMM010000416.1 GCA_947175285.1 uncultured Lachnospiraceae bacterium | reverse complement strand
AAAAGAAGTTTACTCTAGCAGGAGGTGGCACACTTGTCTGCCCGATTTTGACAAGTGGAGGACATGGTGCTGACATTTACTATCAAGGAACAAAGGTGCTGACATATCTCGGATCGGGGTACGGATGGGCTTGCGAAAGAACTCCGGCTGAACGGGAAAAAGAAAAGGAATTTTATGGAATTTACTTTAATGAGTACCGTACCCTGAAGAATGGTAAAGGATCAGAACTGGAGAAACTGCCGGATTATTTGGAAGAAAAGCCCTCCTTTGATATGAAAGCCTAAAAAGTATAGGTAAAAAGAGTGTATCCTCTTGAACTGTAAAAGTATCAGTTCAAGAGGATTTTTAATTGTATTGTGCTAATATTTTCTTTACACTAGGCAATATAGCCGAAGGCATACTCTCAATATATTCTTCAGAGCAGGATCGCAGCTTTGAAATAGTATCAATGCGGTACTGTCTGCTCAATTTCTGAGCAATTTTTCCTGATAAAAGTTCAAACAGATACTGATCTTCCCATGTCTGAAAGACAACTCCATTATCCTTTAAGATATAATATATTTTCATGGTGTCGTTGTAGTATTGCTGGCATATGATATGTAAATCGTGCGTGGTTATTTTATTGAAATCATCAATAGAAGCAATATTGTATCTATAGAGTGCTTCGTATTGCCTTGAAGTAAAAGGCAAGTGATATTGAGCCAAATTTTCCTTAATGCTGTGTACAGAGTGCAGCTCTATATGGTGTGCCTGACATATTTCTTCCAACTCAATCATTGTTTGCTCTCCAAGATTGCGCAGACATGCAAGTTCCTCTTTGGAGCATAGGGATAATTGGGATAAGTAGAGGATATAATTTCTCTCAAGAATATGGAAAAGCCTTTTAGACATAGGTACATCGTAAATTGACACTGCATTGTCCGGGGGCAGCATATATCCGGCATCATTAAGTTCCTGAATAATGGAATGGATACCGTTGCGTTTAAGTGGGAACTTTTGTATCAAAGAAATATAGTCATGACCTTCCAGATCGGAAACCATAGTAAAGCCCAGTTCATGAAGGGTATTCTTAGCATGGTAGGAAAGTTTCAAATCATCTATATGTAAATCCATAAATTTGCACTCCTTTACTCATTCCATTTTACTCGTAATAAAAACAGGTTAGCAATATACTTAGCAGAAAAAGACAAAAAACAGCAGAAAATGGCAAATTTAAGCAGAAAACGGATATTGCATATCTATTTTATGTGTCAAAGCAGAATGGATAGTCTTTGACTGTGTGGAAGTGTTTAGATAATGTAAATACTGCTTATTGACCGATTTCTGCAATAAAAATTACATAAAGTGGACTAAAATCAGTCCCTTTTCGATAGCTCTATTGAATACAATACTCTAAAAAGAACCGAAACGGGTTCAGAAGTGTGGTGACGATATGGAGCAGAAGATAAAGCAGGATGAAATATTTATCGGGCAAAACATCAGGCGTATCAGAAAAGAAAAGGGTATACGGCAGACGGAAATGGTAACATTGATGCAGTTAGAGAATGTACCATTGACAAGGGAAGCGTTGGTGAAGATAGAAAGGGGAATACAGCACATACAGGCATCACAGCTTAGAGCGATCAGAAATATATTGCAAACAACGTATGATGAACTGTTGAAATAAAAAAGACAGATCGATGTGACCTGTCATTTTACTATCATAATTTACATATCTATCCGATTGATAACAATTCTTTCATTGCCGCTGCAAATGAATTGGAAGAGGAAAGACTTTCTTTCAACATACATTCAGTACAGCCCGGCATTTGTGAAAGCATACTGATTTTATGCCTTTTCCATAACAGGGCAGCCTTGTTTTTCGGCAGAATCTCAAAAATGAATTTATCCTGCCAGTCGTCAAATACAATCCCGTTTTCCTTTAGAATAAAATAGGTCTGCATGGTAAGGCTGTAATCCTCTTGGCATATAAGGTATAAGTCATTGGCTGTCATATGTTTAAAATCATCTATGCATGATATGTTGTTTTGGAACAGCATGGGATAAATTTTTGGGGGAAGCTGGTATTTATCAAAACATTCTTTGATAGATAGCATAGATCGTATTTCAATATTGTACTCCTGACAGATTTGTTCCAATTCTAAGATGGTTTTTTCTCCTAAGTTCCGAAAATGCAGAATATCTTCTTTAGAATAGGAAGAAAGCTGCGAAAGGTACATAACACCGTTCCGTATAAGGGAGTTCTGCAAGCGCTTCGACATAGGGACATCGTAGATTGATATTTCGTCACTTGGCGGCAGCAGATAACCTAAAGTATTCAATTCGTCAATCAGGGGTTCAAGATTATAATTTTTTGGGAATTTATTTACCAGAGTAATATAGTTTTGTCCTGCGAGTTCCGAAACCATTGTCAAGCCTATGCTATTTAAGGTGGATTTAGAGTCGGCTGAAATGTTTAAGTCTTGAATTTTCATATCTATATCATTGCTCCTTTTTCTTAGATGTTGAAACGGAAACAAACCTAGTATAACACTTTTTCTGAAAAAATAAAATAAAAATGGACTAAAACAGGTTCTAATTTAATGATCAAGATTGCTTTATTTTATATGAGTGTCAAAATCTGCAAAATATGGTCGATTTCTGCAATTTAGTTGACTAATGTGCTAAAGAAAAATAAAATAATAAGGGGAATTATAGATTTTTGTATGTCGCCTTTCCTTACTATAAATGCAGAGAAAGTATTAAAGGATTTAGTAAGACGTGTCGAAATACAACATGGTGGAGTATAAAGTATCAGGGACAGACTGCTATCAATTAGCAGAAAGGAGGAGATAACACATATGTTCAAAATTGCAATATGTGATGATGAAAGTCTTTTTACAGAAGAACTAAAAGAACTGCTCTCCGGCTATATGATGGAAAAAGGTCTTGTTTTCAAGATAGATACATACAGCTCCGGGGAGGAATTGGTAGAATTAGGGATTGAGGTAGTACAATATACCGTCGTGTTTTTGGATATTAATATGGAAAAAATTGATGGCATCAAGACGGCTGAGATGATCAGAAAATTAAGCCGGGAAGTATTTATCGTATTTGTGACCGCATATGTGGATTATTCGCTGGAAGGATACCGATTAGATGTTGTAAGATATTTGTTAAAGGGCAATGCCAACTTTCAGAGCAAAGTTAATGAATGTATAGATGCCATTATTGACAAAATGAATTACTCCGTGGCAAAAAGGGAATTTGACTTTAAGGAAGGCAGAAAAGAAATATCATTGGAAAGATTATTGTATATCGAGAGCAATCTGCATATGCTTGAGTTTCATGTTATGGAGGACACAGAAATAGTTTATACCATGTATGAAACATTAAATGTGATGGATGATATGCTTTCAGAAAATGGTTTTATCAGGACACATCAGAGTTATCTTGTAAATGCAAAACATATCAAGAAGGTTGTCCGTTGCAAATTGATACTCACAAGTAAGGCTGAGTTACCCATACCGAAAGCAAGGTATACAGAAGTCAAGAAAAAGTTTATAGCGTGTCGGGGAGAAGTGTAGATGTTAGATTTAATGCGGAATGTATTGTTGATATTTATTGAAGCAACGTGTTGTAGGATTTTTTTTGAAACTTTTGGTGAAACACGGCGTAAAGGTTGGATTAATTTCATACAGGCTTTGTTATTGCTTGGCAGTATGTGTTTTTATTCATATGGCTTATCTGAATATTTTGTACTAAGGCAGATTGTAGCGATTTCTGTATTTTCAGTATTTATGCTTTGGTATGTTAAAATCAGTTTGAAAAAATCTTTTGCACTGGCAATACTATTTGATGCATTATTGTTGGCAATGGACTACCTGATTTATTTGATTAGTAGATGGTTTTCCTTAAGTAGCGAATCATTAGGATCGCAGTATGCAGTTGGGCTTACTTTGGCATCTCTGCTTGCAAAGGTTATATTGTTTTTTATTGTTCTTCTCATCAGAAAACAGTTTGGTAAAAAATCAATGGAAATGATGCTAGATACAGAGTGGTTAAGGTTTCTGTTTTTTCCTGTTTTTACCATAGTAGCGATTTCAGCAATGGTGTCCATTTTTGGACATATGCAGACAATAGAACAGGCGAATCTATTATCAATCATTACATTTGGAATGGTGGTAATGAATATCGTTGTGTTTTATTTAATTAACGATATTTTAGAAAGAGAAATGAAGATGCATGAAAATAAGGTTTTTCAAATTCAGGCGAAAAACCAGTTGGAAATGTATAAGTCTATCTCTGAAAACTTTGATAACCAAAAAAGAAAGACGCACGAATATAAAAATCAGATTTCATGTATAGAATCCTTGCTGGAAAAAAAGCAATATTCTAAATTAGAAGAATATGTAAAAAAGATATATGGTTCCCTGAATAGTGAACCGGATGCCATTAACACCAATAATGTAATAGTAAATGCCATACTTAATACAAAGTATCAGGAAGCAGAAGCAAAGGGAATTGTTTTTGTTTTCAGGGTAAATGATCTTTCAGAACTGAAAATAAAAGATGAGGATGTGGTTACTATCCTTGCAAACCTTCTGAACAATGCCATTGAAGCGTGTGAGACCTGTGAGGATAAAAAGATAATTAAGTTCAAGTTTGTTAAAGAAGATGAGATGATGATCATTGCAGTTAAAAATACATTTAATTATGATGTTGTATATGAGAATGGAGAGATAAAATCTA
>CAMWMM010000415.1 GCA_947175285.1 uncultured Lachnospiraceae bacterium | reverse complement strand
AATCCATGAACCGTGTCAGGGTGGGAACACAGCAGCACTAAGTGGAAGCTTCCATGTGCCGTAAGGGTGCCTGGCGGAGTTAACTGTAAAGGTAACGTGCATGAGCAGCGTTCGAGAAAAAGCGCACGGTTTTGGATTATCTATTTCTTTTTTTCTCTCTTTTAATCTGATACATATTCTGATCTGCCATTTCAACCAGATTTTCCAGATTAATGTTTTCCGCATTCTCCTCTACCCGGTATCCGATACTTGCATCTAATTTATATTCCTTCATATACCGGACATTATAGTTATTGATATCTTCCTGTATTTTACGAATAAATTCCTGAATATCTTCTTCAGAACAACCACTCATGATAATAACAAATTCATCGCCGCCATATCTTGTCAAAAGTTCGCCATGACGGCGGTTATTCTCCAAAATATTCGCCATTGCCTTAATATAAGCATCTCCCTCTTCATGCCCATATAAATCGTTTACTTTTTTCAGTCCGTCCATATCGGCAAAAACAGCCGCAATCGGAAGTTTTTTTCTTCTTGCTTCTTCTATAATCCTCGGTGCAAATTTACGGAAACCTGCTCTGTTATTCACTCCCGTCAATTCATCATACAGCCACACCTTACTCAACCGTCCCAGCATGGCATTCATCGTATCCTGCCTGCGCACTGTTTCCAGTGCATTATCAATACTCATAATAAAATGCCGCAGGAAACGATTCTCCAACGCCGGTCTGTAATTTCCTATCACGCAATAGCCGAAGCAGTATTCCTGATGATGCAGCGGCATAACAAGATAGAAAGCTCCTTTCTCTTCTTTCTTGCAGGAAGGAGGCAGTAAATATTTTCTATGAAAACCCTCATAACTGGTAAAAACCCCTTTTTCATATGCAATCGGAACCCATATATCATCTGTATAGACCGTTTCATCTCTTCCCCGTTCTTCACCCTCCGCCATACGCTCCAGTTCGTCATAATAATTCTCAATGCTGCCGCACATACACAAATAAAAATACTCCGGAGCAAGCTGTACGATATATGGCTTGACACATTCCATAAAATCATTGAATGTGTTAAGACCGGTAAATTCTGCAGCGCAATCCTTTAATAATTCCAGATTATCCCTTACCTCAATTGTATTTTTTACATACATTTCCTGTAGTTCCGCATGCGTATAACTATGCTTTTTTTCACAGCCGCAGGACTGGGAAAAAATCGGCTTTCCATAGACCGTACTTTCCATAGGCGGATTTTCTTTCCTTATTGCCTGCATCAACAGCTTATATGCCGTTTCGGCCGCCGTATATTCCCCGCGTCTTACGGTTGTCAGTCTTGGAGCATTTAGCTGGGCAATGGAAGTGTTGTTATAACCAGTTACCAGAATATCTTCCGGCACTCGATAACCCGCTTCCTGCAAAGCCATAATCACTCCGATTGCCATAGTATCATTAGCCGCCATTATTGCGTCCGGTACAGGCATGTCCTCTTGTATAAACTTATTCACCGCAGAAAAACCGCTTTTATATGTATAATCTCCATAAGCAATCATCTGCTCATTCCATTCCAAACGGCATTTCTCCATTGCTGCCTTGTACGCTGCCAGCCGTTCCCCGGCTCCCCGGCTCTTCAACGGCCCTGAAACATAATAAATTTTCTTTGCTCCATGCTTCCCTGCAAGATGTTCGACAATCGCAGATATCCCCGATTGACTCTCTGTATAGACATAAATAATATCATCTAACTTCATTCCCAAAGAAACGCACGGCACTTTCGACTCTCTAATCTTCGCAATGACATCCCCTGTTACTGTCTGATTGTAAATATTATCCGAAACAATAATAATGCCGTCATATTGTGTAAAATCCGGCAGGGAATAAATATTATATTCACCCTTTTCATATATAGTGCGTGATTCATACTTCCATCTGTCGCATGTAAAAATGTATACATTAGCTTCATCCTGAAGCGCACTGTCCAGAATGCCACTCACCACTTTATTTTGACTTTCTAATCCCACGCCGCTCAATAATACTGCAATATTCATAATGCTAACACTCCATCTATAGGACTTCCTTTGTTTTTCATATTGTAACATAATTTAGTACAATAAACTATATTAGAGTTCCACTTTCCGTAAATAGTAACCGAATTTTCCTTCCTCGGCTTCTCCCCCTTCACACTCAAATGCTTCAAATCCAAACATAAGCGCCACCATTTTTTCCCTTTCATAGAAAACTCCCGGCACGCCAAGATAAAATTCTCCTTCTTTTCCCAAAATCAAATAGCGGTAATTATAAAATCCATGCAATAAAAAACTATTATTGACAAGGTGTTGATAGTTTTCCCGCAGTACAATAAAATCCTTTGGTTCTAGTTTCACATAAACCCTATTGTCACCATATGGATGTATCCGTTCATATGTAGAGAGTAACTGTTCCCATTTATTTTCATATAGCGGTTTATGTACTGACACAGACTTTATCCGAAGCGGTTTTTCCGGAACTGTGTTTGTCATAGATTCCGCACGCAGAACAGGAGAATGTTCTTCCTCCTGTAGTACTTTCTCCTGCATTTCATGTACTCCCTGTGTCTCAGACATTGCCGGTGTCTCAAACGTTTCTTGTATCACAGTCTCTTCCGGCGTCTCAATTTCTTTCTGCACCTCAGTCTCTTTCCTATTATCATTTTCAGAGACTGAGTCTGTTACCTTTTTACTTTCTCCTTTAATTTTGGCAGTATTCGACACAATAATTTCAGCCTTTATTACGGCTGCCATTGCTTCTCCACTCCACTTTCCGCATCCGTCTTTTATAACAAGCATTCCAGTCTCCTGCCAGCCTGCCTCACTTTGTATACGGATAGGAAAGCTTCCCGTTATTGTTATTGGGATTTTCTTTACCTGTATTTCTAACTGATATTTATCCTGCTTCTTTTCTGATTTAAGATAACCGACACACTCTTTTTTTATCTCATCTTCAAACAGGCTCATATAAATAATTTCTTTCCAGTACATGTCCTCACCTCGCTCTATGTTCTATATATATGCGGAAGGCATTAAAAAATGCCAGATGATTTCTCATCTGACATCTTATAGTTCACCCTAATATTCCAAAGAATCTAAATATTTCATGTAATTGACTACCATTAATGCTATTTTAAAAGTCAGGGCGTCATCAAAAATACGAATATCCAGTCCCGTACTCTTTGCAAGCTTCTCTATCCGGTAAACAAGCGTATTTCTATGCACAAATAGCTGTCTGGAAGTTTCCGATACATTCAGATTATTTTCAAAGAATTTATTAATGGTTGTCAAAGTCTCTTCATCTAATTCATTAGGTACATTGGAACCGAAAATTTCATGAATAAAAATCTGACAGAGGTTAACGGGAAGCTGATAAATCAACCTGCCGATTCCCAGTCTGTTATAGGCAGTCACCTTTTTCTCCACATAGAAAATCTTGCCTACATCCAGTGCCATCTTAGCTTCTTTATATGACTTGGAAACGTCCTTTAACTCATCTACAATCGTTCCGTAAGATACCCGGACATTCATCATCGCTTCCATGTTCATCATATCCACAATGGTACTCGCAATATTATCCAAATCATCATAATTCTCATTCTGCGTCAATGACTTAATTAAAATCACATTACATTCATCCACTGCCGTAATATAATCGCCTACCTGCACCGAAAACATGCCGTTCAGCAGTTCTGATACAATGCTTTCTTTTTCACTGCCTGTTTCTATCAAAAATACCGCTCTTGGTACGGCTACTTCTATATGCAGTTTCTTGGCACGGTTATAGATATCTACTAACAGCAAATTGTCTAAAAGTAAATTCTGAATAAAATTATTTCTATCAAACCGCTCTTTATAGGCAATAATGAGATTCTGCAACTGACTTACCGCAATCCTGCCAATCATATAAGTATCTTCATTGACACCTTTTGCGTCCAAAACATAAGCCAGTTCACTATCATCCTGTATCTTTAAAAGATGGTGTACCCCTATTACCTGACTGTCTGCCGGAGACTCTGCAAACTCGGTAATCAGGGACAGGGAAATATCATCCAGTTCAAAAGTAGATGCCACTGTATTTCCTTCTAAGTCAAAAACACACAAATCAACTTTTGTAATGGCTTTTAATTCTTCTATACTCGTCTTAATAATCTGACTTGAAATCATATCAATAACCTCATCTCACTCTACTGATGGAAAAAGGGGATGCGAATCCGCATCCCCTTTGTAATCATTGTGATTAGTTCGTAATAACCTGCTCTGTCTCTTTGTCAAATACGTGAATCTTCTCAACATCAAATGCAAATTTAACGGCATCACCAGGTCTTGCTGTTGTACGGGAATCAACTCTAGCTGTAACAGGGAACTCAGCAAGATCAAAGTATAAGTAAACTTCTGCACCGAGCAACTCGTATACTTTAATGTTAGATTCAAATACACATTTTGCATTGCTGACATATTCCGGTGAATCATATACATCTTCAGGACGAATACCGAATGTAACAGTCTTTCCTGCATATCCGCCGTCAATCAGCTTCTTGGATTTTGCTGCCGGAAGCGGAATGCTGTTTCCTGCAACCTTTAAGCTTGCCGTATCACCGTTTACTTCAACAACAGCGTCTAAGAAGTTCATCTGAGGTGAACCCATGAATCCTGCAACAAACAGGTTCTGCGGTTTCTGATATAAGTTCTGAGGTGTATCTACCTGCTGAACAACACCGTCTTTCATAAC
>CAMWMM010000414.1 GCA_947175285.1 uncultured Lachnospiraceae bacterium | reverse complement strand
ATTATATCCCGGCAAAGTATCAAAATAAAGGATTTAGTACAGGACTTGAATCTCGTATCAAAGCTTGAATATGAAATGCAGCCTTTACAAAAAGAAAATATCCGGCTTTCAAAACTGCTGCGCTCTTATGCAATCGACCTAATCAACAGCGGTTTACCGGATTGCTATTCTTTAGAGGTAAATATTTCTCCAAACTCTGAAAACATCACAATAGAGTGTGACACGAAACTCATCACACGAGCCGTCAATAATCTGGTGCAAAACAGCATTCACAGCAATCCCGGCGGCTGTACAATCACTTTGGCATTGCAAGTATCCGAGGATAAACTGCTTTTAACCGTTCAGGATAACGGTATTGGTATTTCTGCTGAAAAGTTAGAAGAGATGAAAAACAAACCTCATTACATGGAAAGTACCGATGACCGCTTAGATTTGCGTCATGGTTTAGGGCTTCTTTTGGTACGGCAGATTGTTGAGGCGCATCATGGTGAAATGGAGGTAGAAAGTAAACCGCAGGAGGGGTGTTGGACGGGGATGTACTTTCAATGCAAGTCATAGATACTCCCCGTCTCTCCGAAATTCCCCACTTTTTAGCTGCTTCGGAAGCAGATATATATTCTGCATAATTTGTCATGAATTACAAATACTGTTCTTGAGGTGAAAACATGGACAAGAAAACACAAATGGAAATTCAAGAACAGAAGAATCATGATAAATTTAATAATATAACACAAAAAACTACGCCTGAAAATCAGAATCAAACACACAATTCCAGAAAAGAAGGTATACAGCCAATTAATCAAAAAAGATAGGGCCACTATTTGGTGACTCTGTTTTTGTATAAATTGTGACCGTTTCACTTTGGACCTGTTTTATTACAACTCTGCTCTATTAAGAATTACGGAGCCTGCTAAAACCATAATCATAATTATAATTATCGAAAAGACAAGTGCCATTTGGTAATCGCAAGAAGCAAATGTTTTTTCATAAATCATAGGAATTTGTATCGTCGGAAAAAGACGCAGCAAACTTTTGTCTGGAACCGAGGCTGCGGAATACGCCTTGTTTGTAAATACAACCCCTAAAATAGAACCTGCCACTGAAATTCCCATTGTCATAGCTGCTTTTCTCGTTACCATTGCAATTGCGAAAAAAATCATGGCAACAGCCCAATACAGAGGCAAAGAAAGGATAATGCTCTTAGCAGCATATACAATCAGATCAGGCAGGGGAACTCCTGTTTCCAACACTGGTAATGAGACCATCATGGAAACCGCCATATATGAAATGATGATTGCAGAACATCCGAGGATATAACGGCAGCCTTTTACCAACAGAATATGAAAACGCCTGTTGCCATAGGTAACTGCATAAATGATAGTACGGTCAGCAAAATCGTCCGTGCATGAAAACCCGGCATAAATTGCACAAGCCAATATCAGAATCATGCTTTCCCTTCCCAGATTTAAGACCATATTTTCCACGCTGTCATATATCCCTGTAAAGATGGAGATACCTGCACAGCAGACCAATACAAGGGATATTACCCACACTGCCATGTCTTTTTTGAGTTTGTATAATTCTGCTTTCATTAAATTCCTCATTGCCCGTCCTCCAATATCTTTTCATAATACTGTTCCAGACTGCCCGCAGATTGAGGGATATCAGATGCGGATATTTCCTTTAACATTCTGCCATTATGCAGAAAACCGTAATGTGTTGCGACCTGTTCTAGTTCGTTCAGAATGTGGCTTGATATAATGATTGTGATATGGCGGTCTGTGTTGAGCTTCAAAATCAGTTTCCTGAATGCGGCAATCCCCATCGGGTCAAGCCCATTGACAGGTTCATCCAATACAAGCATTTCAGGATTATGGAGCAAAGCAGTTGCAAGTGCCAACCGCTGCTTCATGCCCAAGGACAGATGCTTTGCCTTCTTTCTCCCCTGTTCGGTCAGTCCTGTCAGTTCCAAAGTTTTCTTTGCGCTTTCAACATCTTTTTTACCTGAATACTGCATCTGTACAAGATACAGATTTTCCATAACAGATAAATTGCGATAAAGTGCCGGTGTCTCAATCATAAATCCGATATTTCTACGTTGGCATATAATCTCCGCTTCTGTTTTTGCACCAGCCAATGCTATCACACCGGAAGTTTGATGTGACAGCCCTGCCAGAATACGAAACAACGTCGTTTTCCCTGCACCGTTTTCGCCTATAAGCCCATAGATGCTCTCAGTCGGCACGGACAAAGACACATGGTCTAAAGCCACAGCGCTGCCATATTTTTTACATAAATCATTAACCTGCAAAATATATTCTTTCATTATTCTCCCTTTTTCTTCCTATATTCTTTGATAGCTTTGTTCCTGAGCGGTATCCCAAAACTGATCATAAGCGCTACGATTAAAACAGTAAAATCCATACTCTCACACCTCTTTTCCCTGTACAATTTTGACAGATACCAGTATAGAAATGACATACATTATAACAACGGAAAGCACCACCAATAAAATCAACATTACAGGCGAGCTGAGAACCGTAATAAGCCATCCACTGTTGTCAATTGGAATTTTAGTAACCCAAAACAGTGTTACCAGAAAACCCACTACCGGAATATACATAAACACTCTGCCTTTAATGGAGCCATATTTATAATATCCGGGAAGCAGAAAAACCGTATAAAGGGCAAAAAGAAATATCCCAAAAACAGCGGCAACGGCTATGTCAAATACACTGACAGTTTCACCCAACCTGCTTAATATAACAGGGTGAGTAATCAGGGAAAATAGCAATGCAATAATGCCCAAGATGATGATAAAAACATACCGTCCAATCACAAGTTCACTTTTACGAACCGGTAAAATACCGTAAAACCGCTCCATATCATTTTTCTCCGTAATGGAAAACAAAGATCTGCTAATCATTGCAGTAAAGCACATGGCAAAGGATATCCCTGTCATAAGTGAGCGGTTGATTGCAGCAAAAGCAGCAGGCAACGCTATTGTGAAGCATATTGTTTTAACATAGGGTCTTACTAAAGAAAAATCCAGTTTTACAGATTTCCAAATATTACTCATACCATTCACCTCTCTTACTGGTAAATACCACAATATCATCAATCGTTGCAGGTTCCACATTAAGGTGTGCAAACTGCTTTATATCCTCGGTTTTAATGAGCGCTTCAAATCCTGTAGCAAAATCTCTGACGCCAAATGCTTTTTTACCCAGATCGTCAGATAACTCTTCACGCCCTCCCTTGACTATCCTGAAACTGTCCACAAATTCATCCTTGCCGCCGCTGAAAAACAATTCTCCATAACTGATATAGGTAATATAGTCGGCAGCACGTTCCAAATCCTCGGTAATATGGGTAGAGAACAAAACACTGTGTTCCCCGTCTTCAATATATTCCGACAGGATATGAAGAAGCTCATCCCTTGAAACAGGATCAAGACCGCTGGTGGGTTCGTCTAAAATCAGTAATTTTGCGTCATACGAAAAAGCACAGGCAAGCATAAGTTTCATCTGCATACCTTTGGAAAGTTCTTTTACCTTTTTCGCAGGCGAAATATGAAATTTATTTAGTAATTCAGAAAATCTTTGCGTGTTCCAGTTCTCATAGAAAACCGATACTGATTTCTCAACCTGTGATACCTTCCATTCATCACTGAAATAGCTGGAATCAAAAACAACGCCTAAACTCTTTTTTACCATCTGCTCATCGACAATATTGTCCAGCCCTAAAATTTTCACCTCGCCGTCTGTACGTTTCAGCATATTTAGTATGAGCTTAATCGTTGTTGTTTTTCCGGAGCCATTCGGCCCAATCAGCCCCATGATATACCCTTTGGGCAGGGTAAAAGTAATGTCATGCAGTCTAAAATTGTCAAAAGACTTTGACAGGTTATTTACTTCCAAATAATTATTCATCCGTTTTTTCCTCCATTAAAATATCCAGAAGATGATGCAGTTCTTCTCCTGAAAGGTCAGCCACACGGGCAGCATCTATTGCTTCTGATAAACTGTTTTCAATTTTGCAGAGCAGTTGTTCTTTCAAAAGTTCAGAACCCCGTCCCAAAACATAACAGCCCCGTCCTTGAATATTCTTTACAAAACCCTCCTCTTCTAATTCCGTATATGCCTTTGTCACAGTCAGGACACTAATCTTTAAATCTTTGGCAAGTGTCCGCAAAGAAGGCAGGGCTTCATCCTCTTGCAATTCGCCGGACATAATGGCAGATTTGACCTGCTGCTTAATCTGCTCATATATTGGTATACCCGATATATTTGAAATAATAAGTTTCACAATCACCCTCCTGTTGTTATAGTGTTATGCTGTTATGTATAACACTATAACACATATGACAGAGAAGTGCAAGGGGGTTATAGGAATTTGAGAAATGTGGATTAGAAGTGGGTTTTGGAATGTAAGAAAAAAAGAAGCTGTCATATCAGAATAGCTCCTTTTTCGTTCTCTATCGTTTTCATTCATATTTTACCGCTTTGCTCGCACACTATTAGACAAAACTCTATATTTTCGGCAAAACTCATACAAAATATAGATACTACATATGAGACATAGACCAAAAACCTTATAATTTCATCTTCCTAATTCTTATACCATTTTTTCTAATATATTTTTCTCGATATCTTCATAATTAATAGTAATGCTTTCATTTGCATTACTCACCGTTAAATAACTTAATATGGCATTTTCAATAAAAATAATAATTGGTGTCCCTTCATCTATAT
>CAMWMM010000413.1 GCA_947175285.1 uncultured Lachnospiraceae bacterium | reverse complement strand
ATGACTGTAAAATTCTCCTTATAAATTATAAAAAGGAAAAACATATGGCTACCATTAACGATATTGCAGACAAACTGGGCCTTTCCACAGGACCTGTCTCAAAAGGCCTGAACGGCGCCAACGATATCAGCGAGCAGCTTCGTCAGACAATACTGGAAACCGCCGTTGAAATGGGATATATGCCCAAGCAGATGCGCGCGAAAGGCAATCGTAAACTCTGCATTTTTATTGAGAATATGGGATATGAAACCCCGGAAAAATTCGGCTACGATATTATTCTGGGCTTCCGGCAGGCTGCCTATCCGGCGCACTATGGTGTTACCGTACTGCCCGTCACCCCTGAATTTCAGGCAAATGAGAGATATGATACTTTCATGCTGAAAAATGGCTATATGGGAGCTTTCCTGGTAGGTTTCGCCCTGAAAGACCCCTGGATGGCTCAATTACCTGATACTTCCATTCCTACCACGCTTTTTGATAACTATATCCGTAAGAATCCGAATGTCTGCTATATCGGCGCTGACAGCTTTGAGGGCATTGATGACGGCATTGAACATCTGATACGCCTTGGACACAAAAAGATTGCCCTGCTCAACGGCTCAGAACATTCCATGATAACCGAACAGCGCCGCCAGTCCTTTATTGACAGTATGACGCTCCACGGTCTTGAGGTCAGTGAACAGATGATGCCTTACGGCTATTTCGTAGCTGCTGCTGCCAAAGACCATGTTGCCAATTTACTCTCCCTTGGCGCAACCGCTATTGTATGCGCCAACGACCTGCTTGCTTCCGGCGTTCTCGAAGAATGCCGCCTTCTCGGTGTCAAAGTACCGGAAGACGTCAGTGTCATTGGGTTTGATGATATTCCGCTGTCCGCAAAACTCAACCCGCCTCTTACCACAATCAGGCAAGATCGGATTGAGCTTGGTAAATGCGGTTTCTATACGTTAAATTCTCTGATTAATCACGTTTCCGTCTGCAAAAACCTGCTGCGCCCGCAGCTTATTATCAGAAATTCAACGGCTCCCGTTAAAAAGTAAAATCCCTGACCGCCTGCAATGCCGGCAGTGCATTCCCATCATAATCAAATAACGCCTGATTCGCCCACTCATTGCCGCCCGGTCCCTTTTCGTTCATATAGGCAATCGCGTCATCGGATGCCCATCCGCTTCCGGCTACCGGAATCCATGCGGCTTCCCAATAGAAATATCCCTTTGCCTTATTATCCGGAACCTGTTTTAAGCGTGTAAACACATCTTCCAGAAATGCTTTCTGACCTTCTTTTGTCATCGGATACTCTATTTTCTCCGCCAGTTCGGGTTTCGTTGCCATTCCTTTTCGCTCATGCGGCGCAAGCTTCTCATAAGCGGCATAGTCCTCCATTGTAAATCCCATGGACACTTCGGCAATCATCAGTTCTTTGCCGTAACGAACTGCGATATCGTTCATATTATTGCTCAAATCATCCAACGTTCCATGCCAAAACGGATAATAAGAGAGTCCGATAATCTGGAAATCCTCGCCTTTTTCCATAAAATGGTCGAACCATTCCCGGTACAGGGCGTTATTTCCGCCGTTATCCAGATGAATCATAACCGGCATATCCTTACTGACCGCCCTGACGCCTTTAATACCGGCATTAAGAAGGCGGGCAAGATTATCATAATCCGGTACCTGACCGTAAGGCCAGAGAATACCGTTTGTCACCTCATTACCTACCTGAACCAATGTCGGAAAGGCATCCTGTCTTTTCATTTCCTCAAGCGTTTCTTTCGTATAGCGGTAAACCGCGTCCTCTAACTGTTCCTGATTCATGCCGCGCCACGCCTTGGGCACTCTCTGTTTTCCGGGGTCAGCCCAGAAATCACTGTAATGAAAATCCAGAAGCACTTCCATGCCTTTCTCCAAGGCTCTCCCCGCCAGTTCAATGGTGGCGGGCAAATCATTTGTGCCCGCCCCATACGGCTTTCCATCCTCTGTATAGGGGTCGTTCCACAAGCGGAGACGTACTGCATTCACGCCATAGCTTTGCAAAATGGTAAGTGCATCTTTCTCCACGCCATCATCATAGAACTTTCCGCCCAGACTCTCTACTTCCTTTAAAGTAGAAATATCCATACCTTTCAGAAACTTCATCTGCCACCTCGTTAGTCGAAATCGAACTTCGTAAACCGCTTCATCGCATCTCTATAGCGGAAACGCACCATTTCGTTTTTCTCTAAAACATCCTTTTCCGTTCCTACATACTGACAGCGGATGCAATGATATTCATCTTTCTCTTTATCATAGAACATATCAATATCCAAGTCTCTCATAAAGCAGGAAGGACACCTGTAATTTAATTTGCCTTTGCCAGATTGAGCCATGTCGCAAATACCTCCTTATCTTTTAACTTGGTCGTATAACCTAATGTGAACATCGGTGAGAACGCATAACCCTCTTTGATGTAGCCGACCGCTTCTTTCTTCTCACAGCTTAAGGAGACTCTTGTCTCAATTTCCGGAACAACAGCGATAACCTCCGTTGCACCCTCCATCTGCTCCTCACGGCATTTGTACTCATATTTGATTTCTTTTTTATCGGAACCGTTTGTGCAGGTTAACATAATATTACTCATATCTTCCGAATATTCTGTTGTACCGTAGCATGCTACCATATATTCATTCAATTCCACTTCTGCGGACGGGTCGCTCATCTCCAGAATGTTTCTTTCAATCTTGATATTAGAGCTGCCCTCTTCAAAATACATCTTTGTCTGCAATTTCACAGTCAAATCATAGAACTCAATGTCAACAGGGTCTAATGTCAGGATTCTTGTCTTACCCTCCTGTGAAAAATGCGCTTTCGTTCTGCACAGACATAAATCCACTTCTTCACCTTTATAAGTCAGTTTCGCACTTCTTACCGTACCCTCTCCGGCATAGTGTGTGAAGTATCCTGCTCTGTATTTCTCCTGAATTAAGAACGGATAAGAAGCATCTGTTACGTGTTTCGTACCGATACCTACCGGCCACTCCAGTTTCGCCGCATAAGGTCTTAAATCGACAATCGCGCCGCCCTGATCCATATTTGCGCAGACTCTCATGTACGGGTCGCAGTACCAGAACAACTGCTTGTCCGAACCATATAAAATATCTCTCCAGAGAGCGCATTCCGGCTCGGTAAATGTTTTCTTCTGACGATAGTAATCGGCAAATTCAGCCATTGTCATATCGTCCAGCTTACCTTCTTTTTTCAGCTGTCCGTAATATGCCATGCCGTCCTCATAGGACTTTAAGAGCAGTTCATAAGGAGCTTCCCAGCGTCCCATCTTGTTCATCCAGCCGGGTCCTACAAACATCATATTGTAAGCATAACCATTGTTATATTTTGCCAAATCGCGATACTGGTCAATCAAATTGTACAGATACGGGAAATCCCATGTTTTGGAATCATAAATCATACCGCGAAGTACGTTCTGCGGATGTGTTCCGAAGTTGGAGCCGTTTCCGTCATAACATGCAAGCAGGTCACGGGACAAGTGCGGAATTGCCACGATACCGCTGTCCTCTGCTTCATTTGCTGCCGGTGCATGCACATTCTGTTTACTCGGAATCCAAGGCGCCCACGGACCGCCGTCCATAAAGGTATACCAGGAATTGTTGCAGGTATGATAAGCTTTCGGTCCCTCTTCCCAACAGGTAGCAACCGCACATTTCACCATCGGATATTTCTCTTTGATGTAATTTACCAAATCGGCATCCATATAATAAGAACCCGTAGATTCCGGATAGAAGCCGAAACGGTCATGGAATTTACCGAATACATCATCTACAATAGATTTCTTGTCTTCCATCGAAAACATCCAGATACAGAAATCTTTTGTCTTGTATTTTTCACGAAACTCCTTACAGGGCAGTCCCAATAAAGACAATGCGATTTCATCTCCGTATTTCTCGTGATCCGCTTTTGCAAGCTCAACTGCTTCATCATTAAATAAAGAAGCATACGTCATCTGAATGGTTGTCTTAAGTCCATTCTTGTGCGCAATAGACTGCTGTGTCTTAAAAATGTCCAAAGATTCCGTCAGCAGCGCTTTTCTGCCGATATCTTCTTCTTTGCCGTGTCCGGTTACTTTCTCCGCGTATTCGGGAACCATCTCCGGACGATGGATGATGTTTACAATAAACTTATTATCCATTTTGCCCTACCTTACCTTTCGCTTTTTTCGTTTCGCCCGATTCCGCGTCTTTTCAACAAAACCCTTGTTTTCGCTGGTGCGCAATCGGTTGTTCATGTGTTTAGAATAGCAAACTATCCATTTATTGTCAATGTATATAATTGCCTATTTCAATTCTCAGAAATTATCTATTTTGCACAAACTATTTGATATTCAGGTAATATGCGTGATTCCACGTCTTCCCCTTCTATCATTTTAAGGAGCGTCTTACACGTCACCTCTCCCAGTTCTTCCATGTCAAAGCGAATCGTCGGAATGCCTGCCTCCAGAAAAGAGCCGTCATAAAAAGAAACGACTTTCATCTGCTTCGGCACCTCAATCTTATGTTTTTGCAGGCTTCGAAGCGCCTGACTGCACAAATAGTCATCCATCGCAATGATACATTCCACATTTTCCCGGAGCAGCTTTTCTACAATATTTTCCACTTTTTCCAAATCCCCGACATCAAGATAAATATGCCCTTCATCCGGTTTTTGCCCGTTTTCTTTATATGCATCCAAAAAGCCCTGCAGGCGGTTTCCCGTCACCACATAATCCTTG
>CAMWMM010000412.1 GCA_947175285.1 uncultured Lachnospiraceae bacterium | reverse complement strand
GTTACTATCTGTGGTGATATAAGTTTTTTTCTGCCTTTTCATATGGATTTATCGGGCAATTTACTCGAATATGCGACGGCGCAGCCATTATGCCGAGCAGACAATACCTATTTCTTTGCAGCGATAGACGGAATAGAATCAGAATATAAATTTGCAGACGGCATCGGTTTTCATCAGGAACCGGACAGCATCCTTACATTAAACGGAATACGGATTGTAACGCTTTCATGGAACAGGGCGAAGTATGCCCGTAAACTTTCCGGTACGCTTTACATAGGCGATAATTGCGATCTTTACGAATGTGACGGAAGCATATGCTCCGTACAAGACGGCGATTTTGCATATGATAAGTGGAACGGTTCGGAATTTGAACATGTTATGGTGCATCAGGAATTGAAACAGGCTGATGTAACGTTTGAATCTGTTGACGAGCCTTTTGTTCCTCCGTATGCTGATGAATTAAATATCGGCGGTGAGCGAAAAAGAATATGGAAAAAGGTTTCCGTATCAAATGATACAGGCTTTATAGAAATACAAGACCAATATGATGCGGCACAGCTTTATGCCGATGGCGAGTTTGTTGCGGACAACTTCTATTATGGAAAGCCCTGGCGCGTTCCCGCCGGGATGCTTTATGGCAAAGTATGCTATTTGGTTATGTCGGAAATGAAAGATGATTTTTACAGGGAGTTTTAAATTGCTAAAAGAACGGGTAAATGATACAATAAACGCAGCCCTATCGGTTAGCGTTACGCAAATGCCATAATAGAATGGAGACAGTTATGAATTACGAAAAAACACTTTTTAACATAAAACAATTGATTCAGCATCACAGTGGAAAAGTTTCCTGCGCTGTTTCCTTTCTGCTTGTACTGTTTTTCAATGCCATCGGAATAATTGGTTTTAACTCCATTATGCCCTATCTTATGTGGCTCAGTATATGGGCAATTCTCTGGCAGTTATGCGACTCTTCACGGATTCATCCGGCAAATTCACCGATTCCCGCAATAATAATCAGCGCTATAATCTATTTCAATTTATTTAGAGAAGGTTTTTTGCCAATTTCCTTTTCGGCTACTTCCTTAGTAAGACTTATCGCAGCGTATGGTATTATCTTTATATCCGTCTGGTATCTGGCCTTTCAGCTTCCATCAGAAAAGCATTTTAAAATACTCCATATTATAGGAAGTCTATTGTTTGGAATCTTTTCCTGTGCAGGCAATTATCTCAGTTTTGAACGAATCGCAACACCCGTTCATTATCCTGTACGCTTTTTATTATTGTGCATTATCTCAGTCATTTCATGGAGCTTTTTATTCAGCAGCGCACTGAATGCTTTTCATTTTCTTACCAGTCGGGCAGACATTCAAAATGATGCTCCAGCGCAAAAGCATATTGTAGTGTGGGGGCTTTCTTTTATAACTTGTATGGTTTGCTATTTCCCGTATTTACTGACCTATTTTCCGGGTGTCATTGAATATGATTCCTGGATTCAGCTGCGGCAGGTCTTTGGCGATACTTACAGTAATCATCATCCCTGGCTTCATACCATGTTTATCAAAGGACTTTACAATCTGGGACTTGCTCTTTTTCATAGTGAAAACCGGGCTGTGGCTTTCTATTCATTATGCTCCATGAGTCTCCTTTCGTCCGCATATGCCACCAGTATCGGGTATCTCTATAAAAAAGGTGTAAAACGTTACTTACTAATTTTATTATTGCTTATTTATGCGCTAACCCCTATAAACGGCATCTATTCCGTTACCATGTGGAAAGATATCCCCTTTGCTTCTTCCGTTCTCTTTTTCATTATTTTACTTTGCAAGCTGCATGATAATGTACTTCAGGGAAAAAATAGTCTGCTCCACTGGTTATTATTTATCCCCGTCAGTTTTTTCATGTGCTTTTTCAGAAGCAACGGATTATATACTTTTATCCTGATAATCCCTGTCATGCTGCATATTTACTGGCAGCATAAAAAATCTTATATCCTGTCAGTCATGGCGGTAATCGTTATAGCAATGATATATAAAGGTCCTGTTTTTCAGTATTTTGGGGTACAGAACGTCGACTTAATAGAATCTCTTTCCATTCCGGCACAGCAAATGGCGGCTGTTATCAGTTACGGCGGTGAAATCGGTGACGAAGACCTGGCTCTTTTGAAAGAAATCATAGATATCAGTAAAGTACCGGAAGCCTACCTTGGCTCACCGGGCTGCTCCGATGCCATCAAAGACCTGGTGCGGGAAACAGATAATCAACAGTATATTGCTAATCATAAAGGAGAATTTTTTACCGCCTGGCTGCGGACAGGCAGCAAAAATATATTTTATTATTTTAAAGCCTATGCTGATGAAACCAAAGGCTTCTGGTATCATCAGGTTAAAACTCCTGTCAGTTTATGGGCAACATATTTATTTGAAGGCGCCAATGGCTTGGGCATTGTCAGAGACTGCAAAATGCCGGATGGTATTTCCGGCATTATTCCTGCTTTATTGGTCTGGTATCGCTCTGTTTTTGACAAATATCTCAGCTGTGGACTGTATATCTATATTCTGATATTCGGCTTCCTTGAAAGTCTCCGGCAGAGAAAAGAAAAATGGTTTGTCACAGTTCCTTTACTTGGCATATGGTTCACCCTGCTGATTGCCACGCCAATCTATGCTGATTTACGTTATATTTTCGCAATCCATACGACGCTTCCTTTCGTCATGGCTACCGTAATGCTTAAAACATCCCGGTAATTTCTTCTATTGCCCGCTCTAACTGATTGTCAATGCCTTCGTCATAATAGGCATCTCTGTCATATTCACACTCAATATCCGGCTCAATGCCGATGTTGTGGATATTATTCCCATTTGGCGTATAATAGGCGCTGACCGTCAGTTTTATAGCTGTTCCGTCAGTAAGCGGCAGTATCCGCTGTACGATTCCTTTACCAAAAGTCGTAGTGCCGATAAGAGTTCCAATACCATAATCTTTAATCGCACCTGCCAGTATTTCCGATGCGCTGGCAGAGTTTCCATTTACCAAGACTACCAACGGCAGTTTCCATTCATTATCTCCGTTGCAACTATATTCTACCCGTTCACCTGCGCGGTCTTCCGTATAGACAATCAATCCTTTCGGCAATATCTGCCTTGCAATATCCACAACCGCAGAAAGACTTCCTCCCGGATTGCTTCGCAAATCAAGAATCAACCCTGCAGCGCCGGAACCTTTCACAACAGCCAATGCCTCCGTAAACTGGTCTACCGTTACATCATCAAATTCCGTTATCCGGATATAACCAACGCCATTATCAAACAATTCATAGCTGACGGTAGGAGACTCAATCTTTTTTCTGACAACATCAATTTCCAGATAGTCCTCTTCACCATCTCGGTAAATTGTCAAATGTACTGTCGTTCCTTCTTCGCCTTTGATTCTTGCAACAATTTCCGACAATTCCAGACCCTGTGCAACTTCACCGTCTATCATATAGATAATATCGTCTTCCCGCAGACCTGCCTCCTGCGCAGGCGTGTTTTCTATAACACCGTTAATCTTACCAAATCCGGTTGTTATATCCAGTTGTATATATGCGCCGATACCATAATAGATACCTTCGGTATCCTGCATTAATGCCTGCCACTCTTCCGCCGTATAATAAACAGAATAAGGGTCTCCCAAAGAAGCAACCATACCTGCATACATACCCTCTATCATTTCATCCGTATGGATATCTTCTTCTTTGTAATAATACTTATCAATGACATCTTCTATCGCTTCCAGCTTCTTAAGGGAATCATCATTGACAATACTCTCTGCGACAGCTCCGTCCGCACTTGTAAGCCTTACTCTTTTAATACCCCATAAGTCGTTAAAACGGATGCCCACATAAACACAGCCTACAATAAGAGTGCTTAACAAAACACCGGCTAAAAGACCTACCAGAAACGTGCCTTTTTTCTGTTTTGATTCCTGCTGTATTATTCTGTAAGGATTCAAATCATCTGCCGCTCCCTGATTCATTTCGTTATTATTACTATATCCATAATTATCCAAAATCATTCATCTCCATTTATTTTAAATAATTCCAGGGACTTACATAATTACCATTCAATCGTACACTGAAATGCAGATGGGGTCCCGTGGAACGCCCGGTACTGCCTACTGCTGCAATTGTCTGCCCCTTATAAACAGACTGCCCTTTTGATACATACAGTGCGGAAGCATGCATATAAATTGTATACAAACCACCCCCATGATCTATCATAATGTAATTGCCCATAGAGGAACTGTAATCAGCCGCCACAACATCCCCGTCATATGCAGCCAGAATCGATGTTCCCGATGGCGCCGCCAAATCAATCCCGTTATGGAATTTCTCTACGCCAAGCGTAGGATGCATACGATTTCCGTATTCATCCGAAATCCTTTTATATCCGGGGCAGGGAAATGCAAACATACCTCCGTCATAAGTTCTGGCATTGGCATTTGCCGCCGCAAGCCTTGCTTTTTCTTCTGCAACCGCTTTCTCCAATGCAGCAATCTGCGCATTCTCGTCCGCTATCATGTTCTCATACTCTTTAATTGCAGCCTCTTTTGTCGAAATATCCGAAGAGACGGCAACAATCTGTGCTTCTTTTTCCGAAATCAATGTGCTGATTGCCGCTTCTTCCGCTTCTATGGCAACTTTTGCCTCGTCCAGTACTTCTTTTTCACTTTCGAGTTCTTCTTTACAAACCGCTATCAGCTCTCTTGTCTTCACATATTCATCCA
>CAMWMM010000411.1 GCA_947175285.1 uncultured Lachnospiraceae bacterium | reverse complement strand
CGTCTTTTCTCCATAAAGAAACGCTTCCAGACTATACATATCAGGATACCTGTCCAAAAAATAGGAAACTGCTTCTTCCCAGCTATCATTCTCTAAATCAACATCTGCGGAGCGCAAAACCACTTCTTCCGCACGTCTATTCTCCTCGCTCCCCGATTCCAATTTAAAATAAAAGCTGTCTCCCTGTCTGTGAGAAAGAAGGATATTTCCGTCTATTTTCATACAGTTTTCCTCACATTGGAACAGTCTCCACAAACCTTCCTGCCTATGCTCCGGATAAGCATAAGTATCCTCCACAGTCCCGCCTTCTTTTAACACTGCTGCACCATTCCATTGCAGACCGGATGTAAACAGCCACTCTTCCAGAAACTCCTGCCATTTTTCCCGCTCCATCTCCGCATACAAAATGTAAACACTGTCATTCATCCTAAGATACAGTCGATGCACCGTTTCTGCATCCAGTTGAACAAACTGGTCTATTTCCGTACTGCCATTCACCCGGCAAACCACTTTCTTTTCCGGGTATTTTCCCGTCAAATATTCTACCCGATTGCTAATCATTGCAAACAGTTCCTCTTCCGACATAGTATCATGATAAAGTTTTATCGTATTTTCATCCTGTGAATCACTTGTTTCCAGCTTAAAGTACCCTGCTATATCGCCCTTTGTACTTTCTTCCTGCGGAAAATACTGCCAGCCAAAATCCGATGCCCATTGCAATTCCTCCCCAATAGAAAAATACTGTTCGTCCGACTCGCCATTTTCCTGCTGATATTCTTTTTTCCCACACCCCACTAAAGCGCCTGCTGCGCTGAATGCTATCAACAATCCACAAATTAGATATTTATTTAATGATAAGTTTTTCATCATAATCCCCCATATTTCCTCTCACCTCGTAATAATACTCTTTTATTTTAAACCCTCCATGCATCATTTTTGCATCATAATTGTATCAAAGTTGCATCATTTTTTCCCTTGACGCTCCAACCGCCGGTATATTATACTAAACACTATTAACTAAACAAGGAGCAACCGCAAATGCAAGTAATAGATTATTTCAACTGCGAACGACCGGAGCATTGGCTGAGCCAAATAAAGAAAAGCGACTGGGGCGCAGGACAATTTCTGTATCAATTGTTAAGCGAAAACAAGTTTAAAGATGCTGTGGGCGAAAAGTCAAAAGTACTGATGCTCACGGACGTAGATGAACTCATTTCATTCTGTACCTATGCGGAAAAAGATGATATTCAGCCCACGGATCTGACTCCATGGATGGGATTTGTGTATACCTTCCCGGAATATAGAGGACACCGCTATGTTGGGAAACTGTTCTTAGAGATTGAAAAACTTGCTAAAGCTGAGGATGTGCATGATATCTTTATCTCAACAAACCACACCGGATTATATGAAAAGTACGGATGTGAGTTTTATCAGATAATGAACGATATGGAGGGGGAACCATCCAGAGTTTATATAAAGCATGTAAATTAAGACAACTTCTAAAGGAGGCTCTTATATGGACAACAATCTCATCCCGTTTTGGGAGAAAGCATATCAGGATGATACTACTAACGCTTTTTCCGCTGCACCAAATGCAACGCTGAAAGAATTTGAGCATTTGCTCCATAAAAACTCGAACATCCTGGAAATAGGCTGCGGCGAAGGGCAGAATGTTTTGTATCTGGCAAAGCAGGGATATAGTAATATTGATGCCTTTGATTTGTCGGAACACGGAATCGCGAAAGTAAAACAGAGATGCCAAAACGCCGATGTCACGCTAAACGCTTTTGTCGCAGATTTGACAACTTATCAATTTGAGAAAAAATATGATATGATAATGTCTTTTGGCACTTTGCATTTTGTGCGCAAAGATGATTGGAAAAACTTTATTTACAGGGCAAAAGAAAGCACAACGGCAGGCGGTATACATATCATGCAGATATTTACGGATACCGTTCCTGCATCAGCAGATATTGCACCGTTTGCAATCGGCCTGGCAAAAGACGAAGAAATCAGGGAATTATACGATGATTGGGAAATCCTGCAATTTAAGTCCTATGTCTTTGAGGATGAGCATCCTAATGTGCCAAAGCACCTTCATGCATCGAATAAGATTGTTGCGCGCTTTTCCAAAACGCTTCCATCACACGGTTAAACTCCTGCGGTACATCCATATTGACACAATGCCCTGCATTGTCAAAAATGACTGTTTTACAGTCCGGCTCGCTGTTTTTCCACATTTCCAGCGCCTGCAGTTCCATCGGTATGTCATGCCTGCCGCATCCGTTGAGGAGCGGATAGTTCCTTTTTTCCGTCTGATGCACATTTACCATACTTTTTAAAGACGCAAGGTACTGAAACGATTTCTTCGGGAACTGTATATTCATCTCATAAAAGTCGTTTTGTGCCTGCGTGGAATATGCAGATATCTTCTTGTTTGCCTGCGCAAACCACTTTATGGAAAACAATGCCTTAAGCATCATAAGCATCTGCGCGGAAGCATTTTTCCCCTGCAGCGTCTTATCAAAATGATTGATGTCATAGCCGCCGAAGCAGGCTAGCGATTGTACACACTCCGGATAGCGATTGGCAAAATCCTGCGCCAGAACCGCACCCAGCGAAACACCGGCAATATGTATTTTCCCAATGCCTTCTTTTTGCAGAATATCATGTATCCAGAGCGACATTTTATTAAGGCTGTCGCCTTTTTTCGTATTAGTTGAGCCTCCATGCCCGATAATATCCGGCATCAGCACATTATATTTGTCTGCCAAAAAGTTAAGCTGCTCCTGAAACATTCCATGATTCACAAAGGCGGCATGCAAAAAAAGAACCCATTCACGGTGTTCCTTTCCACTTATATAATATACAATCGGTGAGTTATCTAAATAAACCTGTTGCATTTTTAATTTTCCCTTTCCCGAATTTCCTGTAAAAAATTTTCATACCAATCTATATTAAACTTCATAAAGTCTCTGCCATAGCGTGCCGCCGCGAACTGATAGGTTAAAATATCCTTTTTATCCTCCGGTATTTCTACGCTGTCTGCATCTTCGCAGATTACAACTAACGCAGCATATTGCGCTTTCAAAAACGACAGATACGTTTCGATATTCGCTGCGCGGTTTTTTTCATCACAAAAACCCATAAAATAGACTTTTACCAATTCCGGGTTTTTCATATTCTGCCCCTCTATCGGACGATTGACCCAGTCCGAAAAATACTGCCGTCCGCTGTCGGTAATTGCATAAATCTTTTTGTATTTTCCGTTTTCTACCACTTCTTCATAGCTGATATAACCGCATCTCAGCAATTTTTTCACTGCCGCCTGTATGCTTCCCATACTGCTGCTGTACATCAGATGCAGTCCTTTTTCAATCCGCTCACGAAGCTGATAAATAGTCCTGTTATGCAAAAGCAGAAGTCCAAGTATGATGTTATCCATGAAGTGGGGAAATCCTTTCCGTTTACTATATTACTTAGGATAAGGGTGTCAAAAGGAGCTTCGATAAAATGTTATCAGCAAATTGTACAAACTGTCCTCAAGGCTGTCCTGCGAAGGAAGACGAAATTTTCTTAATATTCCGCCTAATGTCTAGCAATTTCAGGACACGGATGTCCTGAAAAGCCCGATTCTCAAGCCAGGATGGCGTGTATCGGGCGATTGCGTCCACTTCCACGGCTGTCTCGGAATATATAGAAAATCCGTCTGCCGAAGCCGGATAGCCGCGAGGATGATTTGTGCAATCTACTGATACACAATTATGCAAGTACCTTTTGACACCCTTATCCTACGGTATATTACTATTAGTAATATACCTATTAGACACAGTATAGCATTAGAATATAGCCAAGTCAATACAACAATTAACTTACATCTCCCCCATGGAAACAGCATTCGTATATTTTTTCATTGTTATAAAAAATATCCTCATATCCCTGAAACCAGTGAAACATTCCGTCAATTTTACAGTGATAACAATAACTTCCGCTCGTATAAATTTCCGGTCCGCGGAAAGGGTATCTGTATGGCATTGACAGCAGTGCTGCTTTCAAAAAATCACCGTCAAAATTTTCTCCGATAACACGCCCGGCATAATTCATCCCCCATACGGGCTTATGCTGAAACCAGACCGCTTCCTCTCCGACAAACTTCGCTCCGCCTAAATAGGTATCATAATATTCATAGCCGCTGTCATCTTTATAGTAATAATCACAGGATGCCGTTCTGGAGGATTCCACCTGATTCTTTTTCGCAGCGTAAGTATTTCTTTTTGCCAGAATCAAAAAATCCGTTATCTGCCTGTTTTCATCGTCCTTATCAAAAGGCAAAGAAAAATGACAGCCATCACTATTCTTGACGATGCTGTCTATGGTAACGCCGTAAAGACTGCTTAGACACAGCAGCGCATTTAATTCCGGTACTGCCTGTCCGTTCTCCCATTTACTGATTGTCTGCCTTGCAATCCCAATCTTATCTGCAAGCTCCTCCTGTGATAAACCGTTTTGCTTTCTTAACTGCTGTAATCTGTCCCGTAATTCCATTGATAAATGCCTCCGATGTGATTTTGTTATGTAATGTTAACCGATAGGTTTACATTTATTATAACAAATTCATTTCCTGTAAAACCACCACCCGAAGCTGACAATTTTGTCACACAAAAGTGCACAATACTATATTTTGTACCTATACTGTAAAATAAATTTAAAATACTCCTATATATTGAAGCTGTTAAAATATATTATAATATTTGACCTTATTTTTTC
>CAMWMM010000410.1 GCA_947175285.1 uncultured Lachnospiraceae bacterium | reverse complement strand
TGTTATCATAAAATTATCCCCTTTCTTACTCTATATACAGCATAATAGAATATCCTTTTTTTGTCGGTAGCATGAATGGGGACAAAAAGGTAACAAGGAGGGATTTTATGGAACTTAGTTCTGTATTAAATGTTATTGTGCAACATAGTGATGATTTAGGGCTTAGACAGGCAGATTTGTATATGCTGCTTTTTGAAGAGAATGGAATAGACCTTACGTTAGATGTAACCCAGACTGCAAAGAATGTCTTTAATAAAGGTAAAAATAAGCGTCCGCTGACGCAACGTATTACTGCAAATATTATGTTTCAAGAAGGAGGAGCAAAGCTTCGTGAGCGTATAAGAACGAAATGGCTTTCAAAAGTCGGACGTCATAAGGATATTTACGATAAACTGTGCAATCAGATATTAGCAGATGAATTTTTGCCGGATAATCTAAAGGAAGCCTTAATTTCTTGTTGTGATCCATCAAATGATGACCAGCTTTCTCATTTCATCATGCTTTGTATCATTTGTGGAAATTACAATACAATTCAGCAAAAATCTAATGATCCTAAGGTGGGAGAAGATTATTTTAATGTATATGAATTTATTGAAATATCTGATTCATATGATAAGGAATTAGCATTATGGCAATGTTCCAAAAGAGAGTTTCTTGCATCCTGCAGTAAAGGAGGCCGTTTTGCATCCCTCAATATCATTCAGGCAATCCTGCCCAAGGGATATATAGTGGAGCCGGATTTTCCTGCCCGTTATATCGAAGCAGACGGTAGTATAAATTCGGTCATGGATATCTGTAAATCTAGTACAGAAAACATTGCTATAGTAGGTGAAGGAGGTATTGGTAAAACAACTTTCTTTCACCAGTTAATGCGCGAAGAATTTTTGGATAAAAATGGAATAGGGAGAAAATTCAGAACGGGATGTCCGGTTACTTTTTTCATTGAGTTAAACCGCTGTCCGGAACAGATTAAGGACTGGTATAATGAAGTCCTTGGGAAAACTAATTTCATTACGCGGTATATTGGGCAACTTTATGAGAATCATAGGGCTCTTGATATAGTAGATGACAAAACACTTGATATGATTGAAAAGGAATTTCAACGAACACCAGAAGATCATATTCCGCGCTATCTACTTCTTTTGGATGGTTTCAATGAGGTAAAATCCAATGATGGTTTTTCTGTACGTACTATGCTTAGCAATGAGATTTCCGTATTGAATACCTATCCGAATATCCGTATCATTACTACCAGCCGTGAAACACAGGCTGCCTATTATGCTTCCGATTTTAAAAATGTAAAGCTGATAGGATTAGAAGACGGTGATATCAAAACCTATTTTGAGCGCAGTAATATAGATGAAACCTTGATAGGACTATATATGTCCAATAAGCCACTATTAAAATGTCTACGTATTCCGCTTTTCCTTTGTATGTTTACTGCGGAAAGAGTTACTGACCTCATTCCGGAAACACCCGGCGAAATCTTGTATCAGTTTTTCCACAGGGATTCCTGCTTTTATAACATTCGAAAGCATGCAGCAGATACCCGTACCAATCCGTTTAATAGCCGTCAGACCTCTTTTGTCTTGGATTTTATCCTGCCTTATATAGGATGGCGGCTTGAACAGAATGATAGTTTTTCCGTGAATGATACTGATTTAGAAATACTCATATGCAACGCTATTTTATGCATCCAAAACTTATGTGCAGGTGTAAAATATATGCCTTTTAAGGATTTTGATTACAGGACGCAGGTACTGCTTCAGACTGCCGAATCCTTATACAAAAATGGATGCGTGAATGTGGAGGATATCATTATCTGCATATATGGCTATCTTGGTATTTTATATCAATACCAAAACATCACAGGGGATTTTAACGAACGGAACCGTTATTCTTTCATACATCATCATTTCCGTGACTATTTTTCCTCTATCTGGGATGTACAATTACTCTTGCTGCTCCAATGTATTAATGTTGGGCAATTTTTCCAGAAAAATGTAAAGGAAAGCTTGCCAGAAAGTTATCATGACTTTTTGAATACTTATTATTGGCAGCATCATAAAAAGGAATTTGTAAGTCAGATTTTGATGGAACACCGTAACCGTCCTCTGCTAAAGCAGGATACAGGGAATTGGTATTTACCAGAAGCGGAAAATGATGAGCAGAAAGTATTGGAACATGTTCTTGATTTCTGCAGGGAGCTGTGTACATCTGGATATGATATCCACTATCTGTTGCAAAATGTTCTGTCAGCTATCCTTCAGGGTAGGGAGGAATTATCCAGTATGAATTTAGGAGGGCTTGATTTTAAATATTGTAGCTTTTTCAATGTCACCTGCAGTAAAAAAGGTGCCACGGAAACGCTTTCCGCGAATTTTGATGGCAGTAAATTATATATGGAGAACTTTCAGCCGGAAGATCATCAAAATTCTGTTATTGATTTTTTATACCATAATATGCAATGTTTTACACTAGATATGAATGGGCAGATTAAATGTTGGGATGTTTTGTCCGGAAAGCTCGAATATGAACTGTCCTCAAACGACCCGATGGGAATTGCTGATTTTTCTCCTACAGGTTTTATGAAAATATCACCCAATGGAAAATACCTTGCTACAAAACAGCAGGTATCCTCTGCTGAGGGTATTCATATCAGTATTGGTCTGTATGATCTTTCACAACCAGAAAAGAGATGCGAACTTTTGCGTCCTTTGGAAGAACATAATAAATTAAATAGTTTTTCCTTCACTGGGGATTCCAAGGGACTTCTTATGGTGTGTGACAGCAAAACCATATATATTTTTTCTTTATATGATCATACTGTCTATGGATATTGCACCTGTAATGAGTTGCTATCCGAAACACAACTATATGCGGAACATATTGAAGCACCAATTTATGGATTTACGGCTGAATATAATCTGTATGACTGGGAATATGCAGATGATTTTTATGCTGAGGATAACAACGATTATAATGAAGATGATAATTACGAAGATGATAATTACGAAGATGATGATTACGAAGGGGATGATGATGAACTTCCTATCTTGTGTATGCTAGTAAAAGTTTCTGTAATGGATAGTTCCTTGGAAGTGTTATATACTTATACTGGAATGCCACAAACCATGCCTACTGCAAAGTATATTCCTGCTACAGAAAGTTTTCTGCTGTTTAATTATGATATAATGCAGATAGAACAGTTTTTCTGCAGCAATGGGAAAAAACGTTCTCTGTTTGAGGACCTGACAAAGGAAAACGATATGCCGCCGAATGCCATTCATGTCCATCCGGAGCATCCTGATGAATTTTATTTTATGTATCCAAGTAACTGCTATCTTACTAGTATAACTGCATCACGTTTTTCTGTATTAATGAAATATCCAATATCGGGAATTAATAAATTACTGACGGATTCTGATCAGGAACGTGAGCTTATTTTTAAGACATCTGTTGCGCCTTCTAATAATCGTTTTATTGTCGGTACAGATACCAATGTTTATGAGTGGAATGCAGAAGAGGACACCCTTATTCTAAAGTACAATATTGCATATTACAATTGTACGGACCTGATTACTGATCCAGAAAAATCACGCTTTTTCTTAGTACATATGTATAATGGAATTTCTGTTTTTGGAGGTTCTCCTTTAAAACTTGTAAACTCCTATTGTTTTTCTGACCGAGAATATTTTATTGGGTGCAGTTGTTATGAACCTTCTCGTCAGCTTATGGCACTGAATTTTTCAAGAGAGGATCATGAAAAGATTGTTCTGTTAAATATGAGTAATGGAAAACAGTTTATTTGCTTTTCAACCATAGGAAAAAATGAAAGTGTTTGTAATATGTGTTTTGATAATTCAGGGGAATGGCTTTTGATTACAACTCAATATCGGTGCATGGAATATCAGGTTTCATCCGGCATCTCACATCTGATCCTGGAACCATCAGATAACGAACGTATTGCAAATGCCAATTATATGGGCAACTACATTGAAATAGCCCTTGTAGAAGATTGGATTAATAGCTCAAACCATGTAGAAAGCCGATGTGAATTCTATCAGAGGAAGAGAATAAAAGATGAAATATATTACCGTTTTTCGTGGGGATATGTGTTGCCGGAACTGACAGATGACCTTTTCCCATATTTTGTTCCTCGACATGGAGATTTGGGAATTACAGGCGCTAAGTACGAAAATGGTCTGCAGGCTTATTGGGTAACGCAGGGTTTCTTTTTGGAAAGAGAGCATTTGAATATTCCGTTTCCAGAATGCTATAAGATTGAAAAGAATAAACGGATTTTTCTTCCTTCTCCGCCAGTTGTACTTGAATTTATATTTTACAAGCATGAACATGCAGTGTCAAAATACCAAAACAATGAGAAAGGATTTAGTTACGTTTATTTATCTGATGACTTGAAAAAAGCAATTTTCCTTAAAAACTCGTGTTATATATTTGTACATGACAACTACCGTAAATGTACCTACGAGGAAATAAAACAAGGCTTTGAAAAGAAAATTGGCGGTTATGATGGAAATGCTTGTTGGGAATTTGCTATTCCGTGGGAAGAATCAGACATTATAGCTAGTTACGAGAATTATCAGCTTATGCGTCTAAATGCTGATACTGGTGCAGAATTGCAACAGTTGGAATATACACCCGGAATTGCAATCTGCGGATGCAGCTTTTCTAACATAATAGCCGAACCAGAACTTAAAGAGGAACTGAAAATCAATGGCGGTATCATATAAACTGTATATATCTTATAATT
>CAMWMM010000409.1 GCA_947175285.1 uncultured Lachnospiraceae bacterium | reverse complement strand
GAGAAAATATTATTTCTTATTCGCCGGAATTTAATGAGACAAAATTAAGGTTCCTGTGTACTAAAATTAATTTTGAAACAATTGGCGTTGGCAATATACATAATGATTTGAAACTTCCCCAATATGAGTTGTCATATATGGATAGAATGCTGTTGGGAACTCAAATTGATATAAGTGCAGATAAGCATTCTGATTGTGACAGGAGTATCTCAATTGAATATAAATATTTAGAAGAATACAGAAAATATATAGCGCTGATTAATGGAGAGCTTGTCGGCTATTGTAAAGTATCGGATGTAATCGCTAGCTATGGAAATCTTGTAGTTTGGGTTGAAGAGTCTAGACGCAGATTAGGAATTGCAGAAAATTTGGTTAAGTTAATGATTAAAAAATGTTACGATGAAAGAATTGTACCAATGTATCTTGTGAAAACAAATAATCATGCTTCCATTTCATTGGCTAAAAAGCTTGGTTTTCAGGTAAAACAAAGAGAGTTGGTTGTTTCTGCAAAATAGAGAAAGGGAGAAAAAATATGAAACAGGATGTAAAAGAATATGTGATTCAAAAACTAAACGAAATGACAAGCATTCCTTACTGTTGTGAGGAAGCAAAAACAGCTGCGACGGACTGGATGAATGCACTTGGAACAGATAAAGAAGCAGAGCAGACAACGAAACTTCTTGCCGAATTGGTAGAAGACCTTCTGCCAATTGACAGTTATATCGCTTTTGCAGGTTCGGAAGCCGGAATAAATGTATTTGGCGGCAAAGAAGGTGCACAAAAAGAGATTTCCCGTGCGAAAGAGCGAAAAGCAGCCGGTGCAAAATATTGCGATTGTCCTGCATGCGCGGCGGTACTGGCAATTCTGGACAAGAAGGAAGAACTTATATAAAGATAAGGAAAGTTTTTCAACATTGATGTTACAAACTTGTTTTTTTTGGAAGTTTGTGTTATGGTATTGGAAATAGAACTCTATGGAGGCGTTTCCAATGCTAAAAAAGAAAGCAGTTCTCAAAAATAGGGATTTGTACTTGCGTAAACTGATTGCCTTTCAAGACACGGAGCCTGTTAAAATAATAACAGGTATTCGCCGTTGCGGTAAATCAAGTCTTATGAAATTAATGATAGAACACTTAAAAAATAGTGGTATCACTGAAAATCAAATCATAGAGATGAATTTTGAATCTATGAATTACCGCAATATGACAGCTAAGGAACTCTATGATTATGTGGAAAAAAAACTTCCTAAAGAGCAAAGAGCCTATATGTTCTTTGATGAAATCCAGCGTGTAGAAGCATGGCAGGATGCTGTCAATGCTTTCCGCGTTGATTTCGATTGCGACATTTATATTACAGGTTCTAACGCATATCTGCTTTCCGGAGAATATGCGACCTATCTTGCCGGACGCAGCATTGAAATAAAAATGCTGCCATTATCCTTTGCAGAATTCATTGATTTTCACGGTTACACAATAAAGAAAAGGAAAAATCCATCAGGAATCATAAAAAAATACATTTATGATGCTGATGGTGAAAGTTATGAACCCAGTGAGCTTCTTGACGCTTATATGCGTTTTGGCGGTATGCCCGGAATTATCGATACCGGATTAAATACCGATATGGCACTGACACTTCTGGATGGTGTATATTCTACTGTTGTAGTAAAAGATATTCTGGAAAGAGAAAAGCGCAGGGGACAAAGACAAATTACAGATTCGGATTTGTTGCGTAAAATCGTAATGTTTTTGGCGGACAACATAGGCAACAATACATCTATTACCTCTATTGGCAATACACTTGTAAATGAAAAACGGATTGATGTGTCTGAAAGAAAAGGAAAGCCTGCTGTGCAGACAATTCAGGCTTATGTCAGCGCACTATTGGAAGCATATGTCTTTTACGAAATCAAACGTTTTGACATCAAAGGGAAAGAGTATCTGAGAACATTGGGAAAATATTATATTGTAGATATTGGTCTGCGCAACTATCTGCTTGGTTTTCGTGATATGGATACGGGGCATATTATAGAAAATATTGTATATTTTGAACTGCTTCGCAGGGGATATGATGTAGCGATTGGAAAAGTGGATGAAAAAGAAATAGATTTTATTGCCACTAATGCAGATACAAAACGATATATTCAAGTTACGGAATCAATGAAAGAACAATCTACAAGAGAGCGGGAGCTGGCTCCTCTTAGAAAAATCCGTGATAATTATGAGAAAATTGTTATTGCAAATGAATGTATAGAGCCAATTACACAGGATGGCATCAAGATTGTAAAACTGACTGATTTTTTGTTAGACGATGAAGCTATGTAATAATTCCACCGCTGGTTGATATCTCCCCATTCAACCAGCGGTGTGTCGATTTAATCTTAGAAAACATTTAAGCTGATGGAGAAAGGAGGTAGCCGAATGGATCAAGCGAAAATCGGGAGATTTATTGCTGAACGCAGAAAAGAAGAAAAACTAACTCAAATGCAGTTGGCAGAAAAATTAAACATTACCAACAGAGCGGTATCGAAGTGGGAAACAGGCAAAGCGGTGCCGGACACTTCTTTAATGCTTGATTTGTGTAATGTTCTCAAAATCAGCGTAAATGATTTATTAAGCGGGGAGGTCGTTTCAATGGAAAACTACAACAAAAAATTAGAGCAGAACTTACTTGAAATGGTAAAACAGAAAGAAGACTCAGATAAAAGACTGCTGTCTTTGGAGATTTTTATAGGTGTGTTGGTAACTGTTATTTTGTGAGCCTTGATATTTACTGCTTCCTTTGTACCAATGGCAGGTTGGTTACGAATTCTTCTTATTGTAATAGGTATCATTCCGTTCGTGATAGGAATATCTTACGCAATAAGAATAGAGCAGATGGCAGGTTACTACGAATGTGCCAAGTGCGGATACAGATATGTTCCCACATACAGTAGTGTTTTATGGGCAGCACACATCAATAGAACGAGGCATATGCGTTGCCCTAAGTGCAACGAAAAGTCTTAGCAGCGAAAAGTATTAAATAAGGAATAAAAACATAAGTGCAAACGGGCATGAATCTGGGATGGCGCTTTTTGGGTGTCGTCCCTTTTCTTACCCTTTTAGTGGGAATCTTATGGAAATATGAATGTGATGGTGGTATTATAGAAATGGCATATATAAGAGCAAAAGGATGTAGGAAAAACATGAAAATGTCAAAAAGCTCAAATATACGTTCGCTTATTTTACCGTTTATCATTGGCATTGCTTTAGGAATCATTGCAAAATTTACAGATGGGCGGGAATTTCTGTACTATTTTCCTTTATTTGCTGATGTAATGGGACGGTTTGGAATATGGGTATGGGCGGCAGCTCTGATAGCTATTCGTTCAAAAAAACCGGGTCTATGAAAAAATCTCTGTAAATAAAGATTTATGAGGTCTTCTATGATAAAATCTAAATCATAGGAGGCCTATTATTATGGCAAACAGAAAAAAAGAAGTTTACAAAGTAAAACCCATGACAGAGGGAAAACGCAACATCATTCAGGGTCTGCTGCAGGAGTATGATATTGAAACAGCAGAGGACATTCAGGAAGCGCTCAAAGACCTTTTAGGCAGCACCATCAAAGAAATGATGGAAACAGAAATGGATGAACATCTGGGATATTCCAAATCGGAACGCTCGGACAGTGATGATTACCGTAACGGCTATAAAACCAAACAGGTAAACAGCAGTTACGGAAGCATGGAGATCGAAGTTCCCCAGGATCGTAAATCCACCTATGAACCACAGGTGGTGAAAAAGCGTCAGAAAGACATTTCCGATATCGACCAGAAAATCATTTCTATGTATGCAAAAGGCATGACTACCAGACAGATTTCAGATACCCTTGAGGATATTTACGGATTTGAAGCCTCAGAGGGTTTTATTTCTGACGTTACGGATAAGATTGTGCCACAGATTGAGGACTGGCAGAACCGGCCTCTTTCGGAAGTATATCCTGTCCTGTATATTGATGCAATCCATTATTCTGTCCGTGATAACGGAGTTATCCGGAAGCTTGCCGCTTATGTTATTCTTGGCATCAACAATGACGGATACAAAGAAGTGCTGACTATTGAGGTCGGTGAGAATGAAAGTTCCAAGTACTGGCTTTCTGTCCTGAACGGCTTAAAGAACCGCGGTGTGAAAGACATACTGATTATCTGTGCAGACGGATTAAGTGGCATCAAAGAGGCTATAGCTGCTGCTTTTCCCAAAACTGAATATCAGCGCTGCATTGTCCATCAGGTCAGGAATACCATGAAGTATGTGTCAGACAAAGACCGCAAGCCTTTCTGCGCCGATTTAAAGACAATCTATCAGGCTCCTACAGAGGAAAAAGCATTGGATGCACTGGAGAAGGTAACAGAAAAATGGAGCGAAAAATATCCTAATTCCATGAAAAGCTGGAAGCAGAACTGGGATGCCATTTCTCCAATCTTCAAGTTTTCCACTACAGTAAGGAAGGTCATTTATACCACGAATGCGATAGAGAGTCTGAATGCCACTTACCGAAAACTAAACCGCCAGCGCAGCGTATTCCCCAGTGACACTGCCCTGTTAAAAGCGCTCTATCTGTCAACCTTTGAAGCTACGAAAAAATGGACTATGCCGATAAGAAACTGGGGACAGGTCTATGGTGAACTGAGCATCATGTATGAGGGGCGGTTACCGGATTAGAGTATATGCAGACTGCCAAAACAGGCGAAAACCTTCGCCTGCTCTTGACATGCGCCAGCATGTACTGTTATAAATAAAGCAAGGGCTG
>CAMWMM010000408.1 GCA_947175285.1 uncultured Lachnospiraceae bacterium | reverse complement strand
GGCAAACATATCATGTGCTTTAGCATAACATGTCAATCTATTTATGGCATATCATCAAATGTTGTAGCTTCGTGCCACTTAATAAAAAAACGGGTGGTACAGAAGTTTACTTTTGGTGTCCAAACTTAAAGAAAAACAGAAGCATACCATCCGAGCCGTTAGGCAGAAAGGTGGTTATTATGGCAAAAACAAAATCTAAACAAAAAAACAGAAACAAAAAGACTTCCAGACATAAGAGCCAAATACTAAAGATACGTGATTGGTTAGGTTTTTTCTTTACAGTAACTGGATTTTTCCTAAGCCTATCAAGTACAGTTCATATTGATATTCATGTACAGTACAGTATTGTAATAGAAGTCTACAATAATTCTTTAAAAGAAGAAACACAAGGAAATTCGGATTTTCTTTTAAAGCTAGAAAATGATACAGACAATGCAAAAAAAGACAATACTGATAAACAAAAGCGGCAAATGGAATGGGTATACATAAATTCAAAAGAGCATCTCTATGATACACTGAAAAGGAAAAATGTTCGAAGACACATAAAAACTGAACAATAGAACATTATTAACAGAGATTTAAAAATTATATCCCAGAAGATATAGATAATATGAAATATTCTATGAATTCCTATTTTTTAATAGTTAAATCTTATTAAAAGTCACTGTTGCAAAAATAGATATCTGATTACCTATTTTTAAGAAGAGAGCAATAAAATATACTCTGGCCTTCTAAAAAGTAACGAACCAATTCTCTTTTCAAATCTATATTTAAAAGATATAATAATTTTAGGTAGGAGGCGAAGATTATGTACACAGTAAAAATAAGCATAGATACAGAAAACCGTGAGCTCGCTAATAAAATACAGAATGAATTAAAGAATGAATGTCGGGTAGAGGTTTTGGATTCGAGGGGACTTTTCAGCTCTTCAGAGGTAATTGTCGCCATAGTAGCCGCTACTCCCGGAATCGTTGCAACAATAGCAAATATCATTCAAAATTATATTAAACATAACGATGGAAAGGCTGTAACCATTCAAAACAGCAAAGGAAAAAGGTCATATACCGGTTATTCTATTGAAGAAATTAAGGAATTGGAGAAATTTATTATGGAAGGTGGAAGAGAGGTAGATGAATGACCGAAATACCAGACAGCGATCCAATTATTGAGATTTTATATGGCGAAAAGAAAATCTTAAACTCCAAATACACTAAAATTCAAATTGATGCAGAAAAAGTTCAAGCACAGAAAATCAATGAACTTATGGGAAGGAAAATTTTTGACTACCAGTTTTTTAAAACTTTACAGAATTCACCACATTACAAACCTATTGAGAAGGCGTACACCTACATCCTGAATTGTATTTTGGAAAGAACAGATTGTTTTAAAGATATTAAATTGATGAATTATCATTTGATTGTAACCGGCGGTCTTGATCTGCGAAGTGATTCAAACGGAAAAGATGTATTTATTCTGCTGGAATGGCCACTAATCAAATATATTGATTTATTAAATACAAGCATTTTTTGTGCTAGGGATTTTAATGAGTACTACATTGACTGCAAAGCAATAGTAAATACATACAAGCAAAAATTTATAGAAAAAAATAATTGTGATATCTTTTCATCTATTTATGATAAAGAACAATTTACACCTGTACAGTACCAAATTATGCAATTATTTCAGCAGATACAATCCATATTTATTATTTCCCATGAATTAGGACATATACTGAATCCTAATGACATAGGCATAGCCGCAGAAATAACAGCAGACTTGACCGCATTAAGGGCTGTAAAAGAATATGTGTACAATAACACAAAAATGACTGCATGGATAATCATTGCAATTATGCTGCTATATTCTTATCTTACATTATTAGACGTAGGAACGGCAGAAGACCACGAAGGTAAAGTGAAACGCAGAGAAAGCTGGCTAGAACGTTATGATATGGTGCTGGATCAGTTGCAGGAATTGCCAGTCGATGTAAACGAACAAGAACTAATATCAGGATATGACATTATATGCACAATAATCGATAACTTGTGTTTAGAAATTATTGATGAATGACACAAAGCACGGATGAAATATCAGATGATTTTGATGTTTAAGTGTGATATACTGTTAACAGAATACAAACAGAACGTATAATTTATTACAATTATATTAGGAATGCTATGAATTATTAAATATATTCAAGGGAAATATAACGCTGCAATAGCTCCCCGACCCAAAACATTATGACTTCACACTATATTTTCGAGAAAAGAGGTATGATATGACAGGAAAAGAAAAGCTTCCTATGGGCATTGAGAATTTTGAGGAAATTCGCACAAAGGGGTATTACTATGCTGACAAAACAGGACTCATCAAAACTCTTTTGGAAAATCCGGGAAAAGTAAATCTGTTTACACGTCCAAGACGTTTTGGCAAAACATTGAATATGAGTATGCTGAAATATTTTTTTGGAGAAGAAAATAACAGTATGCTTTTTGATGGTCTTGATATTTCCAGAGAAAAAAAGCTTTGTGATGAATTTATGGGAAAGTTTCCTGTAATATCCATTACATTAAAAGGAGCAACTGGAGAAAATTTTGCAGAAGCAAAGGGGATGCTGCGAAGGATTATAGGGAAAGAATCTATGCGGTTCCAATTTCTAATGCAGAGTAACAGGCTGACGGAATTGGAGCACAATCAATACAAGGCTCTCGTTAATACAGATGAAACAGGTGCCTTTACAATGTCTGATGAGCTTTTGAAGGACAGTTTACAGTTACTGTCGCAGCTTTTACAGAAACATTATAGACAAAGCGTAATCATGTTGATTGATGAATATGATGTTCCTCTTGATAAGGCTTATCAGTCAGGATACTATGATCTCATGGTAGAACTGATTAGAATTCTGTTTGGAAACGCATTTAAAACAAATGACAGTCTGGAATTTGCGGTATTAACAGGGTGCCTTAGGATATCAAAAGAGAGTAATGTCTCGGCTAATGCCGAGACATCGGAAAAACGCTCACAGCGTTTTTCTCAGACATCTCCTTTGGGAGATGTCTTGTTTACCGGATTGAACAATTTCAAGGTATATACTGTAAAAGATGTACGCTACAAGGAATATTTTGGCTTTACTGATACGGAAGTAAGACAGATGCTGGAACATTATGGGTTTACCAGTCAGTATGATGTCGTAAAAGAATGGTATGATGGCTATCTGTTTGGCAGTTTAGGGATATACTGTCCGTGGGATGTGATCAATTATTGTGGTGACCTGCGCGATGGAAGTGTGACAGAACCTCAGAATTACTGGGTGAATACGAGCAGCAATAACATTATTAGGAAGTTTATAGATAAAGCGGATGGAACTACCAGGAATGAAATCGAAGTATTGATCAATGGTGGCTGCATTAAAAAGAAAATCCATCAGGAACTGACTTACAGGGATTTAGATTCCAAAATTGATAATTTATGGAGCATTCTTTTCACGACCGGCTATTTGACACAGCACGGAAAGGATGATGGCAGTCTGACAGGGCTAGTTATTCCAAACAAAGAAATACAATGGATATTCGAGGAGCAGATACAGGATTGGTTCGAGGCAGAAACAAGAAAAGATACACAACTTCTGGAAACTTTCTGCAAGGCATTCGAGGAAAATGATACAGCCACCATAGAAAAAGGCTTTACATCATATTTGCGAAAAACCATCAGTATCCGCGATAACAATACCAAAAAGGATATGAAGGAGAATTTTTACCACGGAATTTTACTGGGATTATTTGCAGGAATGGATGGATGGAAGGTCAGGTCCAACGCTGAGTCCGGCGAAGGATACAGTGATATTAGTGTAGAGGTCGAAGATAAGGAAATCGGTATTATCATAGAATTCAAATATGCCGAAAACGCGTCTTTTGATAAAAGCTGTAGTGAAGCACTAAAGCAAATTAACGACAAGAACTACCAGGAAGCATTAATGGATGACGGTATGACGATTGTCCGTAAATATGGGATTGCGTGCTATAAAAAGCGTTGTAAGGTAGTTTCAGAATAACCTTAGATAAAAGATCGTTGTTTAACAGAGAAGTATAACTGCTTTTGCAAAGTATTGGTAGAGGCTGCGAGTGCGAAAGTATGGATTGTTGAATGGCTTTACTTACGTAAGAATAAATCCAAAATTGAGGTGGGGGAATGGCAGGCAATTATAGCGATTATGTATATACAACAGCAGAAATAGCAAAAGAATGGAGTGACGGCTGGACTGCAGATAAGATTTCTAAAAAGTTCGGAGGCATTTTGAAACAGCTTGATTTTAGTGAAGAAGAAAAAGAATGGTTTAGGTCGGAGGCATCAGATAAGCAGACTGATGATTCTAAAACAAACAGAAATTATTATATTTTTGGGAGTCCTGATGCACCGGAAAAACTAAAGATGCTGTTTGACATATTCGAAGAAAAGGGAAAAATTACAGGAGAGACGATTACTGATGTCAATGATCTCCTTTTTGAGCTTTTACCTTTATATAGAAAAAAACGGATTTAAATGCGTCATATAAAAACGCACAAACAAAGGAACTGGACAGTTTTGCAACGGGGTCAAAACAGCGTGTGAGGTTATCAATTTTGTTGTGAGTCTGAGTAAATAGTTATAGATTAAAAAAAATGAACAGTCAGTATTGCTAATGGCTGTTCGTTCCGATAAATAATTAATGAATACATGGTGAAAGGAAACATTTTGCCTAAAGGAAACTCAACCACTACCGGCTAAAGCCGGTAGGTTCAATGTGCTGCTAAAGCAG
>CAMWMM010000407.1 GCA_947175285.1 uncultured Lachnospiraceae bacterium | reverse complement strand
GCATTTGTTGTGCTGTTGCAGCCTTATATAATTATAACAACGTGTTTGTTGGGTACTTAATGCCAAAGGCGAATGGAAAGGAATTGCAGAAGAGTATTTTTATTAAGCCGTTATTCATGAAGAATTTCCCAGGTTGGAAAAAGCGGGACACGGTTGAGTTATGTGTTACGATTCTGGAGAAAATTAAATATTTACATGATAGGAATATTATCATGGGAGATATTAATCCAGCGAATATACTCGTTGTATCACCCAAAGAAGTATATTTTGTTGATACAGATAGTTATCAGATTGAAGAATTTCCTTGTCCGGTTGGCACCATTAATTATACTGGACCAGAAATACAGAGAAAACATTTTTCTGATTTCTTAAGAACTATAGGAAATGAAAACTTTGCAGTTGCAACGCTATTATTTATGATTATGCTGCCAGGTAAACCCCCATATTCACAGCAGGGTGGAGAGGATCCAATTGCTAATATTATTAAGATGGATTTTTCCTATCCATTTGGAGAAAATTCTAACAAAAAAACTCCAGACGGTCCTTGGAGGTACATATGGAGCCATTTAACGTATGATTTGAAGAAAGCATTTTATAATACATTTAAAAAGGGTGGAGATAATGCTGCAGAAAGCACAAGATTATCTGTTGATGAGTGGTTATCTATTTTCAGGTATTATTTGGAACTGCTTGACAGTGGAAAGTTTGGAAAACAGGATAAAATGTCGGAGGAATTGTTTCCTACAAGACATAAAAAGAATCCGAAGGTCGTGTATGCAACTTGCAAACTCTGTGGTAGTGAGGTGGCAGAGAATCAGTGCCAAAACGGTATTTGTCGAGAATGCCTTAATAAAGGGGAGGTGTATAAGTGCCAAAAATGCGGTAAGGAAATTTTATTTACCAACTATCAGAAATATGTCAAGAATGTGAAAAGATATGATATTTGTTCGGAATGTTTTGAATATGGCAATAAGGTCAGAATGACTTTGCAATGCGTTGATTGTGGTAGAAGTTTTGAGATTACAAATAATCAGTATGATTATTTCACAGGAAGAGGACTTGATATTCCCAAAAGATGTCCATCTTGCAGAGCGGCTAAGAAGAATCAGTCTTACGGTAGCGCATATAGTAATTCATATTCATCATCTCGTTCCTCAGGTAGCAGTCGCTCTTCGGCAAACAGTGGTTCTTTTTGTTTTATAACAACAGCAGTATGTGACTACTATGGAAAGCCAGATGATTGCCAAGAATTAACTATATTGCGAAATTATCGTGATACTTGGCTGCGTAATCAGGCAGATGGGGAAGAGATTATAGCAGAGTATTACAATAAGGCACCTTTACTTGTGAGCTTGCTTAAGACATCAGATCATTATGAAAAGTATTGCGAAATATTATGGACAAGATATATTCAGCCCTGTTTGGACATGATAAAAAAAGGCGCATTTGAAGAATGTAAACAACTATATTATAACATGGTATATTTTTTGGAATCTAAATTATGCAAGGAGGAATGAATTATGGATAACAATTTATTAGTAAGAATAGAGGATTTGGTAAACAATCCAACAGCTCGTGTGCCCGTTTGTTTATGTCTTGATACAAGCGGTTCAATGGATGGACAGCCTATCAATGAATTAAATGAAGGTGTGCGTTTGTTTTTTGAGGCTATTAAGGAGGATGAAACAGCATTATATTCGGCTGAAATCAGTATCATTACCTTTGGTGGAAACAATGCGGAGTGTATTGCAGATTTTGCGAGTTTGGAACTTCAGCCAAATGCTCCAGAATTATCAGCTAGTGGGATGACACCAATGGGTGAGGCTGTTAACATGGCATTAGATTTACTTGAACGCAGGAAAGATGAATATAAAGATAGAGGAGTAGATTATTATCAACCTTGGTTAGTGCTTATGACAGATGGGGAGCCAAATGGCGATAAATCAGAGCTTTCTCGTGCGATAAATCGAACTGTTGAGTTGGTAAATCAGAAAAAACTTACGGTATTCCCTATTGGGATTGGGGCGTATGCAGATATGAATGTATTGGGGCAATTTTCACCAAAGAGACCACCACTCAAATTACAAGGTTTAAAATTTCGAGAATTCTTTGCATGGTTAAGTAAAAGTGTATCTAAAACATCCCAATCCACGCCGGGAGAAAGTGTTAAACTTGATGTGGAAGGAATCAAAGGGTGGGGCGAGTTGTAAATGCAAATTATAGTTTAAGGAGGACTAAACATATGTCAGAATTAACCTTTGAGCAAATGTTGGAGGAATCGTTCAAAGAACCTGCAAGGAGTAGAAATGACTCTGCAATAAGAGAGATTTATGAGACTGTCTATAAAGATGTGATGAAAGAAGTGCAGGAGAATTTATCACAAATGAAACCACAGCTAATTCAGGAAGTTGCTGATAATGCAGCGCAAAAAGTAATTGATAAATATGAGCAGAAATTTAAACAATTGGAGCAGCAAATTCAAAGATGGAAAGAAATCTTCAAAGCGTGGATTTGAGTAATAATACAAAAGCGAACACGAATAATTCTAGTGGAAATGTATCAAATAAAGCAGCTAGAATTGATGTTTCACGAATCTATGATGGTTTTAAGTTTGATGGATGGATTTATTACCCAAATGAGAATATGGGTGATTTTCTATATAAAGTTCGTGAAGATGGAAGTGAGAATACTCAATTAACAAATTATTCTGTAATCGGGCTTTTTAAAGTTTCTGATGGTTATTTAATTTTTTCGGATGCTGACTATAACGATAGGAAAATAAAATTAGGGTAGGAGAATTGAATTATGGATAATAACATGCTTTTAAGGATTGAAGATTTAATAAATAACCCGACACCTCGCGTGCCTATTTGTTTGTGTCTTGATACAAGCGGTTCTATGGGGGCAGTGGAAGGAGATTGTGTTGAAACTGGTGAAACGGTTTATGAAGATGGACGTACATGGAATATTGTGACAGGGGGGACAAGCCGTATTGATGAATTGCAAAAAGGTGTAGAAGCTTTTTATGAAGCGATACGAGAGGATGAAATGGCTGTTTATTCTGCTGAAATTTGTATTGTTACATTTGATAATAAAGCGACATGTCTTGTAGATTTTGCCAATATTGAAAGACAGGAAAATGTACCAGAACTGCATCCAATTGGCAATACAGCTATGGGAGAAGGGGTTAATCTTGCTTTGGATTTATTGGAACGTAGAAAGCAGGAATACAAGGACAAAGGCGTAGACTACTATCAGCCATGGCTTGTTCTTATGACAGATGGGGAGCCTAATGGAAATGATGGAGAATTGACAAGAGCTATAAATAGAACTGTTGAGATGGTTAATCAGAAAAAGCTTACGGTATTTCCTATTGGAATTGGCAGTGAAGCTGATATGAGTACATTAAACAAATTTTCACCTAAACGCCCTGCGCTTAAGTTGCAAGGATTAAAGTTTCAGGAATTCTTTGCTTGGCTAAGTAAAAGTGTATCGAAAACATCTCAGTCTACACCTGGAGAAACTGTAAAATTAGATTTGGACGGAATAAAGGGTTGGGGTGAATTATAAACGTAATGGGTAGTACTTTGCATTTTGTGGAGTACTACCTATCGCTGTGGAGGTGATAGTCATGTGGAAAATGGTACAGTGTGCTGTACAAGGTAGAAGTCATATTAAAACAGATATACCATGCCAGGATAAAACATTTATCCTAGTCAAGAATGGAGTAAATGTTATCGCATTAGCTGACGGAGCAGGTTCTGCTAAATTTTCGCATTTTGGTGCAGAACGAATAACTCATTTTATATGTGATGATTTTTCGGAAAACTTCGATAGTTATTTTGCTGCGGAAGACGGTGCTTCGGTAAAAAAAGAGTTGGTTTCGAAAATTGTCATAGAATTAGATGATTTAAGTAAAGAATTAAATTGTGGACTTAAGGAGTTGGCATCGACACTATTGTTTGTTGCCGTAAAAGAAAATCAGTTTATTCTTTCTCATATTGGAGATGGTGTTATAGGCTATTTGAAAGATGATGACTTGAAAATTGCGTCTCAACCTGAGAATGGTGAATTTACAAATACTACAGTCTTTACTACTTCAAAAGACGTATTGGCAACTATGAAACTGATAAAAGGAAATATCGGAGATATTCAAGGATTTGTGCTGATGTCTGACGGAACAGAAGTTAGTTTATACAACAAAAGAGAGAAAAAGTTAGCGGATGTTTTAAAGAAAATTATGAACCTTTGTCTTGTGATATTACCTGAAAAAATAGAAGAACAATTATTGGGTAGTTTTGAGTCTGTTATTAAACAAGCAACAACGGACGACTGTAGTATTGTACTAATGGTAAATGATAAGGATTCTTTTCCAGGTTATAAAAATCTTAGTGATATTGAAAAAAATAAATTATTGGATTTTCATATTTCTGTATCTAAAAAACGTTTAAGACGATATGATGAAATTTTAAAAGGTCTTGAGTGTGAACAAACGATTAAAGATATATCAAAAATTATACACTTGAAACCCAAATTCACAAAAAAACATCTTGATAAATTATTACAACTTAATTTGATAGAGAAAAAAGGAGCAAGATATAATACAATTGTAATTATGGATATGCACTTCTAACTCTTGTTTAATGTTTTTAGTAAACTCTAGATTCCAGCTTTTTTGAAAATTAAATTTTATTACCCAACAGATGATTTTCAAATATTAAAAATCATGAGATTATATCCAAATAAGATGTCGCCAAGAATTTGAAGTGAAAAAGAAAATTACAAAAACTCGAAATAGCAAAACTCAAAGAATTTATA
>CAMWMM010000406.1 GCA_947175285.1 uncultured Lachnospiraceae bacterium | reverse complement strand
GTAACAAGAGATATTCCGCCACACTCTCTTGCTGTAGGCAATCCGTGCAGGGTCATTAGAGAAATTACGGAAAAAGATAGAATGGAATGATTTGTAATATGATGAAAAATGAATTAGAATCACAATTTTTCAAAAGCTGGATGAAAGGATTTGAAAAAGGTTTGGATTCTCTTGATGAAGTAAATAGAATCTGCCTGTTAAAAGAATGTGCAAGAAGTTGTGCCAATACAGGTGTTTTAGAAAAGCATCAAAAACTATACGAAGCAGTTAATCATAATCTTGATGAATATTATAGAAGATTAAATGAAACGGGAGATGTTACAGGCGAAGTTATCATTTCGGGAAAAGAATACATGATTACATATCCGGAATGTGGCTGTGACTTGCATACGTCTTGTGGCCTGACTTCAGGTTCTCTTTGCGAATGTTCAAGACAGAGTATACTTTATGTTGAACAAAACGTTACAAATAAAACCATTACCGTTGAACGGCTTGAGTCTGTTTTAGCAGGTGATGAAGTATGCAAATTTAGAATAAGGTTTGAGGATTTATAAGGAAAATATGAGGAGCGGTTTGTATGGAGATTGTAAAAATAGATTATCAAAATCTTGCAGACATAAACAAAGCAAATCAGCCGTTTGAAGTCATTGGAAGAATAAAACCAACATTTTCCGATGGAATTTGGACATATACGGAAGAAATATATGCACGGTCCTATACGAAAGTATATCCGAACGACCCCTGCGATTATGCTGCTTATATAGACAATTCCGACAAAACCGTTTTCTTTGCATATTCTGACAAAGAGTGTATCGGACAAATTGTTCTGAAAAGGGATTGGAATAGGTACGCTTTTATTGAGGATATTTGTGTTACAAAATCAGCCAGAGGGCAGGGAGTTGGTACCAGCCTAATACAAAAGGCAATCGAATGGGCTAAAAATTCGAATCTGAATGGTTTGGCATTGGAAACGCAGGATAATAATCTGCCGGCATGCCGGTTCTATGCAAAATGCGGTTTTGTAATCGGTGCAGTTAACACTATGCTTTATAGGAATATTAGTGATAATGAAGAGTTTGCAGTTTTTTGGTATTTACAGTTTTAATGAATGCGGCAAATTTGTTTGTCAGATAGAAAAATAGGTTTTTGTGGAGGATAACAATTATTATGAAGCTAGTACAATTTCAAGAAAAGTACAGACAGGCATTTATTGATTTTAATACAGACTGGATAGTTTCCAATTTTGGTTTTCTTGAGGAACACGATAAGGAAACATTTGAAAAGATTGATGAAGAACTGAATAACGGAGCAATGATATTCTTTGCGGTTGAAGATGAAATTCCATTAGCATGTTGTATGTCTATGCCGATAAAAGATAATACATGGGAAATCTGCAAATTAGGTTCAAATAAGAATATACCCCATAAAGGAGCAGGAACTTTAGTTTTTAAAGCATCAATGGAATGGGCATTGAAGCATGGGGCAAAGCGTTTATTTATAATTTCAAACAGTAAACTAAAGCCAGCGTTGCACATTTATGAGAAAAATGGATTTAAAGAAATAAAGCTTGACAATTATGAGTATGCGCGTGGCGATATAGCTTTCGAGTATATTTCAGAAGAGGATTTGTGAAATGAAAGGATATTATAAAGGTGTTCTATGCAATCTTGCTACATATCGTGTTATGGGTGAAGATAGACCTGCATTGTATTATATTTCCAGTCCGGACCAAGAAACTATGCTAAAAGCGGGATTCGAAGAAGTTCATTACGGATTGTGGGCTAAAATATTGTCGGATGAAGAATACCAAAAAATAGTTGACGTTATTACGAAAAACGAACAAGAGAATTCAAATTAAGCGGGGGAAACATGAAAAAATACAAAATACTTTGTGAGTTGATTCGTAAGGAACAATTTGGTGAAGAAATTGCAGAAGAAGAAAAAACTGCGGCTGTTGCAATTTTTTTGGACGGAAGAAATGATTCGGAGGAAATTATTCAGTACAAAAAAAGGATGAGAGTTAACCCAAAAGAGGATTGTGTCTATCCGGATTACTATCTTCCCCCGTACAATACAGGAAAGAAACTTCGTCTTGTGCAGGGATATCTGCCAAAAACGAATATTTTATATGCGAATCATTATGAAGCTGAGATTCTTCGATTGCTTGTAAAGTTTGCACCGGATAATGAAGCAGTAAAAGATATGGTTTATCATACGCTTGAGCGCTTTGCTAAGACTTGTTTTGGAAACTTTTGTATGCAAGGAGAATGCATAGTTGCCGGAATATGTGTTTTGCGTCTTCTGGCAGCGGTTCAGCCGGTGAATGAAATTTGGATTAACAAGCTGTTGGAGCCTTTGGGAGAAGTATTTCTTTCTTTTGGATATGGTCAGGCGGCATCACAAAAGGGGATTCCACTTTCGTATTTACTGATGGCATTTACAGATATCAACAACGAAAAGACAAGAAATCTCCTTAGGCAAAAAAAAGAATGGTTAGTGGATATTTTGAGGCGAGGGTGGATTACCGGAAAATTGTCAAACGGAAAGATTTCCGAAGGTGATACTTATAATCTGTTGGGTAAGTATATCATTAGAAATGCAATTTGTACGCTGCCAGAGTATTCTAAAAAAGAGGATTACAGGATTTATGTAGATGATGTAGATGAAAGGTGTTACTGTGAGATACCGGAGTAAAGGATTTGAAAAAGATATGGAGTTTTGTATAACAGGAGATATATAGATGGCAACATGGAGCGGAATCAGGAAAAAACTGGAAACGGAATATTTGGCGCAGAGTTTGCGGGGACATATTCAGTATTATGCAACATCCTATAGCAAAAGTCCGGATCATGAAGGGCGTGCCGCGATAAGGTATGATGGAAAGGAAATTATCAAAGGCTGCTATTGGAATAATTGGGTGAAAGCGGACTTATTTCCCAAAGATGAAAAATGGGAGAATCGTATGACTATAGAAATGCCATACATGGATGATGTAGCCCTGAAATTGGGAGTTTTTGACCAGCGTTGTTTTTATGAGGCATTTGAGGAATTTGACAATCAAAGCATTGATGACAGTTTAGCCAGCGATAATTTGATTGTGAGAATATTTGCCATACTCGACAGAAGAGTTGGAAAGCGTAAATTACTTTTACTTCAGGAAACGATTGAAGATGAGCCGGAAACCTTTCAAATTTTCTTTTCGATTCGTGCGAATGCAGAAGGGTTGCCGTCAACGTCTGGTTTGCCGCACTGAGAAAACTAGGGATTTGGAGGGAGAAAGATGGTACGGAAAGCCTCAAAAAATGATATAGAGATAATCGCTAATTTAGCAGTCATAATATGGGATGAGAATTCTGTTGAAGATTTATCCAATGAGTTTTCGGAGCTTCTTTTTAAAGATGATGCTCAAATATTTCTGAAATATGAAAACGATATTCCTGTCGGTTTTGCACAGTGTCAGTTGCGGTACGATTATGTGGAGGGAACAGAAACAACTCCTGTTGGATATTTAGAGGGAATTTTTATTATGGAAGGCTATCGTAACAGGGGATATGCCAAAGAGTTATTAAATGAGTGCGAGAAGTGGGCGAAAGATAAGGGATGCAAAGAATTTGCCAGTGATTGCGAAATTGACAATGATATTAGCTTCCAATTTCACAAGGCTATGAATTTTACAGAAGCAAATAGAATTATATGTTTTACTAAAAAACTGTAAATAGCAGTTTGTGAAGGTAAATACCAATGAAAAAATCAGGGAGTTTATATTAATGAAAATAAACTTATCTAATTTTGAAAATCATAGGGATAACCTGTTTGATATAAGAATAGTTCAAAAAGATGTTGGAGGCGGAACAACAAGCATAGAAGAGATAGATATCATCCAAGAATATCCGAATGCGAAATCTCTTATTATATCAGGTCTGAATCAGGAGTCTTTTGAATATTTGATTCAGAATTATGGTAATCAGTTTAAGGCAATTTCATTTTGGAAGAACAAGCTGGTTACTGATTTGTCCCCGTTAGGTAATTTGAAGGGACTTGAATACCTGCATTATTTTTTCAATCAGAGAGTTACAGACTTATGGGACATGCGAAAAAATGAGAATCTAAGAGGATTGGCAATATATGATTTTTCCAGATTACATTCTATAGAAAAAATTGTTACTGCACCTAATATAGAATATTTTTCATTAGGGAATAGAGTTTGGGCAAAAATGGATATAGAGAGTTTAAAACCGCTGATTCAAAGTAATGTTTCGCATTTTGCATGGTGGGGAAACAAAGTTTTAGATAATGATTATCTGTGTCTGGCACAAAGCAAAATAAGGGAGCTTGATATACCTGTTGGAAAATTCAGAATGGAGGAACTTGCAGAACTTGTTGCAAGTATACCGGATTTAAAGGGTACAGTAACCGAACCATATATAGAATCCGGTATTGTTAAGCAGGATAAAAAGACGACTTATTATCTCCTCTGCAAAGGAAAAAAGACTTTGGTAAAGGGAAAAGATGATGAGAAGTTGGAGAAATATTTAGCAGATTTTGAAAGTTTGGTTGAAAAATACAGAATGAAATAGATGAATATTTAAACCGTGACTGGTCATGGAATTTATAGGAGCAACATAATGAAAAAATTGTCGAGAGTTTTTTTCAAAATACTGAAATGGTTATTTATTATACTTATTACTGTCATTGTACTTTTTCTAATTGTTCGATTTATCGGGCAGAAGATTTATGGCAGAACACCCGAAGGTGGTATCAATGAAGAAATGTATGTAGATATAAACGGCACAAAACAGTGGATAAGTATTTACGGACAAGATA
>CAMWMM010000405.1 GCA_947175285.1 uncultured Lachnospiraceae bacterium | reverse complement strand
TTATTGTACCACTGTCTGAGCAGTATCGTCAAGCAGTATCGTCCCATCCGCCGCAGTTGTTGCAAGTAAATCACAGCGCTCATTCTCAGGATGCCCGTCATGCCCCTTTACCCACTGAAACGTCACTCTATGAGGTTCTTTTGCCTTTAACAGACGCTGCCATAAGTCAACATTTTTAACAGGTTTATTGCTGGCCGTTTTCCAGTTCTTGGCAAGCCACCCCTCAATCCAGTGTTGATTAAAAGCGTCCGTCACGTATTTGGAATCAGAAACAAGCGTTACCTCACAAGGCTTTGTCAATGCCTCAAGACCTGCGATAACTGCCATCAGTTCCATACGGTTATTCGTTGTTTTCTTATATCCCGCAGAGTATTCCCGCTCATGTAATACACCTTTCGGGTCGGTATAGTGTATAATTGTTCCATAACCGCCCGGTCCCTCCGGATTTCCCCTTGCGGCGCCGTCCGTATATATCGTCACCTGCATCTTAATCCCCCCACTTTCCGGTCTGCATAAATGTCTGCGCCATCGCCTCGGCATCTTCTACCAATTCTTCCTCATAACCAAGCGCTTTTAACAGCGCTATTGCATTTCTGGAAACCGCAGGTCCTTTCTGCAGACGATACGGAAAGAAAATATCATCTTCCGCAATTTCCTCCTCAAAATGATAATTATCATATACATCCGCTAAAAGCTTTGTCAGTTCCAAGTCATGAGTCGCTGCAAAACAGATGGCGTTTTCTCCTGCAAGCGCCCGCAGAATCTGCGTAGATGCCGCAATACGCTCTACCGTATTCGTTCCCCGCAGCACTTCATCCACAAAGCATAGCACATGTTGATGATTTTTCTCCGCTTCCCTTACACGCTCTAAAATTCTTCGAATCGACTTTACTTCAACCATATAATAGCTGTCGCCGCTTTCCAAATCATCCTGCAAAGACATAGAGGAATACACCTGAAACATAGATGCCTGATAAGAAGCGGCAAGGCTGGTGTGTATCGTCTGTGCCAGAATGGCATTTAACGCAGCGGCACGTAAAAAAGTAGATTTTCCGGAAGCATTAGAGCCTGTCAAAAGAACGCCTCTTTTCACTTCAATGTCATTCTTTACCGGATTATTTAATAACGGATGATATAACTGTTCCATTTTCAGAAACACCTCTGACTCTTCCGGCAATTCGGGAACACAATATTCACCGTTTAAGCTGAATCGATACTCTCCAACCACAACTGTGCTCTCCAATGCCCCTATTACCGTAACCATGCTGTCAATTTCATCCCGATGCATTCGCACTGCCCGGAGCATCTGGTTGAATTTTATCAAATCCAGATAGAAAATCATTTTCAGATAATCCAAAAGAACTTCCATAAAATTGCTGCTGGTCGAGACTCTGCCGCCTCCTGATAACACGATAAAAGAATTCTTTCTGAATCTTTCCATTGCCTGATATCCGTCTCTAAGCGCTTTCCTCTCCTTTGCAATTTCCTCCACAGGTTCTCCAGCAATACTATTCGCCGCCGCAAGCAGCCTTGAGATATAATGAAAGCTCGTGATATAGGGCTCTATTTCCTTTTGCTCTTTGTAATAGAAAATCATATTTCTGCACAGGATAATAAGAAGCGCACACAGACCAATCGGCGTTGAATAAAACATCATGCTGATTGCCAAAAATACCAGTATAACCGCGAGATAATAACGGATACTGTTACGTTCTCCCAAAGTATCCAGATAATCCAGATATTCATATAAAGAATATTTTCCCATCCTGCCCAGTCTGGCAAACTGCACCTGCATTGCCACCCGTTCCTCTTCATGCTCCATAAAATACCGGACATGACTCTCAAAATGCTCAAGTTCTTCTGCATCCTGCACAGGCGTCCGCAGCTTATAATAAAGATACTCGTCTCCCGCAGCACTATGGGAATAATTGATTTTCCGGTAAACATCATCCAGATTTAAGTCATTCCATGTAATATCATCTATCTGATATGGAGCTTCATGTTTCCTGTAGTACATGGAAATATGCGCTTCCAGTTCACCCGGCTTATATTCCCTGTTATTTTCCGCGCCGTATTCTTTATGCAGCTTTTTAATAAATTCCTTTTCACTGCGCTTACTGTCCAGATATCCTTTTCCCATGATGAGAAAGATAAATAAGAGCATTGCTCCGGCAAAAATAAAATATTCCATGTTATTTTTTATCCCCTATCTGCTCTTTAATTCTTGCAGCTTCTTTATAAATACCATCTTCATCAATAAAATCGGCAAACTCTCCGTTTTCATACAAAATCTGCCCGTTTATCATTGTCATTTTGATATTCTGTTTGCTGCCGCTGTAAACAATATTTTTCGGGATATTATTGACAGGCTGCATATTGGGCTTGTGCAAATCAATCATAATCAAATCCGCCAGCTTTCCTTCCGCAAGAATATCGGTATCGGGCAGATGCATTGCCATGGAGCCGTTTACGGTAGCCATTTTTAACACTTCCCACGCATCTACCGCCGAAGCGTCTTTTTCTTTTAACTTTGCAAGTCCGGTCACTAAAAACATTTCCCGGAACATATCCAGACAATTGTTGCTTGCCGGTCCGTCCGTTCCGATTGCCACTTTGATGCCTCTTTTTAAATATTCCGAAATCGGGGCAATGCCGCTTGCAAGCTTTGTATTAGAGCCCGGATTGGTGATGACATATAAACCTTTCTTTTGAAAGATGTCCATATCTTCTTCTGTCATATGCACACAATGATAACCGCCGCCGCCATACTCAAACATACCGAGGCTGTCCAAGAAAACCGGCGGCGTCATACCATACCTGCCGCGGCACTCTTCCACCTCTGAAGCCGTTTCTGACAAGTGCGCATACACCGGTGCCTTATATTGATGCGCCAATGCCGAAACTTTCTCTAATAGTTCCTTAGAACAAGTATACTCGGCATGAAATCCCAGCATATAGCTAAGCAACGGATGCTGCCCGTTTAACTTTTTATACATCTTTTCCATTAGTTCCATCGACTGACTGAAATTATTCAATGCACTGACCTGAACACAGCGCATTCCCATATCCACGCAAGCCTGCGCTATTGTATCCGGCGTCAAATACATATCAAAAATTGCCGTAATACCGCTTGTTAAATATTCCAAAACCGCAAGTTTTGTTAAATGATAAATCATTTCCCCATCCAGTTTTGCTTCTACCGGAAAAATCTGCTCATTTAACCATGCCTGCAGCGGCATATCGTCCGCATAGGAACGCAGCAGTGTCATGGCAGAATGCGTATGCGCATCCTTAAAGCCAGGCATAAGAAGATTTCCCTCACAGTCGATTTCCCTGTTCCATACAATGCTCTGCATATGCAGTTTTTGATAGACAGCGTCTGTGTCCGTTCCGTCTCCCACATATATAATCCGCTCGTTTTGAACCCAGATTTCTCCCTCTATGATTCTATTATCTTCCATTGTCAATATTTTAGCGTTATATAATCTGATATTCATGGAAATCTCCTTTTCTTATATAGCTGTAATGTTTGCCGCACCGAATCCATCCGGCAGTAATTCCTCTAAAGTCTTTACTTCATATTCCGTGACAGACTTTGCCACAATAATCTGAAAAGTCTGCGGATTACAAAACTCCATCATCACCTGCCTGCAGACACCGCACGGATAAGCATATTTTGTAATCCCCGCATCCTCTGGACCTCCTGCAATGGCAATGGTGCAAAATTCGCTTTTTCCCTCACTGACCGCTTTAAAAAAAGCTGTTCTTTCCGCACAGTTTGTCGGGGAATATGCCGCATTTTCTATATTACAGCCCGTATAGGTACTGCCGTCTTTTGCAAGAAGCGCCGCACCTACCTGATAGTGCGAATAGGGAGAATGAGAAAAAGTCCTTGCCCGCAACGCCTCATTAATTAGTCGTTCAATAACATCTGTTTTCATTCAAAGCGCTCCAAACTTTTTTACGGATTCCGTCAATAATTTTTCAAACTTAGGCGCTACGGCATTTGCAGCCTCCTGTACTTCTTCATGGGTAAGCGGTGCGCTGTTCATCCCTGCGGCAAGATTGCTGACGCAGGATACCCCGCATATTTTCATGCCCATATGGTTTGCTGCAATAGCCTCTACTACCGTACTCATACCGACTGCGCTGGCGCCTAGAGTCTGCAGCATCTTAATTTCCGCCGGAGACTCAAAAGACGGTCCTGTCAGTTGTGCATATACGCCTTCAAACAGTTCAATATCATTTTCTTTCGCAGTTCCCTTAATGATTTCCTGCAAATCCTCATCATATACATGCGTCATATCCGGAAATCTGGTTCCCAGCTCATCAATATTAGGTCCAATCAACGGATTAGGGGCAAAGCAGGAAATGTGGTCTTTAATCAACATCAGACTTCCCGCATGGAATTTCGGATTAATACCGCCGGAAGCATTAGTTAAAAATAAGATTTTTGCTCCCATCATTTTCATGAGACGTGCCGGCAGTACCACATCCGTAATCGGATACCCTTCATAGTAATGTACTCTTCCCTGCATCAGAACGACAGCCACTTCTCCGATATAACCGAAAATAAACTTTCCCGCATGTCCCGGCACTGTGGAAACCGGAAAGCCCTCTATTTCCGAATAAGGCAGTTCCGCTTTTACATCAACCGTTCTTGCAAAATTACCAAGTCCGGAACCAAGCACAATTGCTACATCCGGTTTAAAATCTATCCTGCTCTTATAACACTCATAACATTTCAATAACTTCTCATATACTTCACCCATGTAAATACCTCCTGAAATTCTTATCAATTATCCATAGTATACCATTTTCTTTTGCAAGAAAAAAGAGAT
>CAMWMM010000404.1 GCA_947175285.1 uncultured Lachnospiraceae bacterium | reverse complement strand
TATCTGGATCAGATATGCGACTACCCGAGTCTTTTTTATAATATCCCCAATTTAGTTGTCATTGGGGAAAACTGGGACGCAAACTATGAGTTTTTTGTCCTGAATTATAGGAACTGCGGGGCAGATGGAGAACCGACCGTTGAATTTATTACACAGAAATCAAAACGTGGTGACGCAGATGAACCTGTGAGCGGTGACTGGCGGTACATCAATGAAAAATTTTACTGGGAAATAACAGCCACAGTGGCAAATACCTTTGATGAATTTGTGAAACAGCTTGTGGTTATGCCAAAACCCGTTCCTTTCGATTTTGCAGTTGTCAAAGAGCCGCTAAAACAGGCTGCGCAGGAGGCATTTCGGCAAATTGTAAAAACATATGGGCAGGATGATATTATTTCGTTTGGTTTGTATGTTGATGATGAAGGCACTATGGTGGCAAGCGCAGCAAATACAAAATCACATTTGGATGAACTTGTAACCCAAGACCCTTCTCAGAAAGAGTATTTTACCTATTGCATAAGCGAGTGGTGCTGTGATGCGCCTTGTGTACTTCATTTGTTTGATCCGATATGCAGAGAGCTTTCCATTCATAGCCGAGCGTTGGGAACAGAAAATAAAATCAAACGTTTTCGGGACAAGCTGATTCAGCTTTGTGTGGAAATATTGGCGGAATTAAAGGCAGAGGGGTTCTTTGCCAAAGAGTACCATTTGCCGATTTTGCTTAATGTTGACATTTCAAATGGTGTACTTTCCATGTCAAAAGCGAAAAAGATTCGTGCAAGCTTACAATGAAAGAAGGGGGAAATTTGAGAAAGGCATGAAACTTCATTAGATAAAAGATGGCGGTATTCAATCCTTTTGAGGGCTATGAATACCGTCTGCTGAAAAATCATTGAAGAGCAGAGATTCGAGAGAGTCCCTGCTTTTTTGTGCGAAAAAATAAACTCACCACTTGACAATGTTGCAAAGGATTATAGGATTGCCGATGCAGGAACATGGATAGACGGTACCTATATGGAAACGGCAAAGAGTAAAAATGGAAAGTTCGAGGTTACAGTCGTGATTAAAGACGGAAATATTGCAAGTATTTCTATTGGAAACAATGCGGAAACTCCTGACAAGGGTGGTGTTGCGATTGCGCAGCTCCCGGAACAAATTGTAGCAGCACAGTCTTATGATGTGGATGTTCTTGACAAAATCTCCTTTTGCTGTAAAATAGTTCTAAAAAGAACAAAAGGAGAACGCAATGATTCCGTTAAATCCGTGGGAACATCAAAATGCTGTCAAGGCGCTTTATTCAAAATGTGTGGAAGGAGTCTGTGTAAAGCATAATATCACCCGGATGGAATTGGATATTCTTCTCTTTTTGGCAAATAATCCATGTTTTGACACTGCAACAGATATTATAGAGGTCAGATATCTGTCAAAATCCCAAGTATCATCTTCCATAAAACTTCTGGAACAGTGCGGGTATCTAAGAAAAGAGTATTTGGAAAGCAACCGTAAGACAGCGCATCTTAAGATATGTAAAGAGGCTGTGGATATCATTCATGACGGACAGGCTGCGCAGGAGAAATTCATTTCTATCTTGCTGGATGGTTTTTCACAGGGGGAAATTGACCGCATGAAGCAGTATAATGACCGTATTCTGTGCAATATCAATGCTTATCTGAAGGGAAATGAGGTAGAATAATGTTTAAATTTATAATTTGTTTTATCGCGGGAATCGGAGCCGGACTCGGAACGGGATTTGCGGGCATGAGCGCCGCCGCCGTAATCAGTCCTATGCTGATTACTTTTCTGGGGCTTCCGGCATATGAGGCAGTCGGTATTGCCCTTGCAAGCGATGTTCTTGCAAGCGCCATAAGCGCATACACCTATGGGAAAAATAAAAATCTTGATATCCGCAATGGGCTTGTTATGATGGTGACGGTTTTGCTGTTTACACTGGTGGGGAGCTTTGCCGCAAGCCGTGTTCCCAATACTACAATGGGGAGTTTTTCCGTATTCATGACATTGCTTCTCGGAATCAAATTCATTGTAAAGCCTGTTATGACAACAAAGGAATCCATGCAGGCCGTCAGCGGCAAAAAGCGCATCATACAGTCAGTTGCCAGCGGAATGATTGTCGGATTTATCTGCGGTTTTGTTGGTGCGGGCGGCGGAATGATGATGCTTTTGCTCTTAACAAGTTTGTTAGGGTATGAGTTAAAGACCGCCGTTGGAACAAGTGTGTTCATTATGGCTTTTACAGCCTTTACAGGCGCTGTCAGTCATTTTGCCATTGGCGGTATGCCGGATGTATGGTGTCTGCTGTTCTGTGTAGCATCCACACTGCTCTGGGCGAGAATTGCCGCTAAATTTGCCAATAAAGCCAGTGCAGTGACATTGAATCGTGCAACCGGTGTTGTGCTTGCAGTTCTGGGAGCCGCCATTCTCGGAGTGAATTATCTGAAGTGACGAAATTTTAATATCAGCATGGAAGCGCCAAGCACGGTCAGCACAACGCCTGTCACAAGTCCAACCGTACGGTTTTTTACCCGGTTGGCAAACTGTGCAGAAACAAGGGATGCTGTTGTCGCAACAATAATGCATATCAGCAGGACATTCCAGCGCTCCAGCATAATCGCCGGATGAATGAGGATATGACTTATCGATGCAATAAGCGCCGTAAAAGTCATGATAAAAGTGCTTGTTCCGACAGCGGTTTTCAGCTCCATGCCCAGAAATGCGGTAAAAACGACAAGCATCATCATACCACCGCCTGTCCCTACAAAACCTGTGCCGAATCCAATGGTCAGTCCGAAAAAGAGAGATATGGCAACACCTTTCCGGTCAAGCTTCTCTCCCTTATCCACTGTATTTTCCCGTGACGTGTCCGGCTTTATCAGAAAACGAATGCCAATGAAAAATGTCAGAAACAACGTAAAACTGCCTAATACTACATTTCCTGCAAGCCATGCCACGTAACTGCCTACCGTACTCATAGTGAGGATACATGTCAGCATAATCCAGCCGCGTTTTAAGTCTATATTCTTATGTTTTGCATATGTGATTGTTGTAACTGCCGAACCGAGAATATCTGATGCAAGAGCAATGGCAGTAGCCTGATAAGCGCCGGTTTCTCCGCTGAAGCTTGGACAAAGTACAATCAATATCGGCACCATTACGGTTGCCGCCGACAGTCCCGCAAGACCTGTTCCGATTCCTGCCCCAAGCGCTGCGATAACATACCATATATATTCCATAGATTTTCTTACTCCAATTTTACAATGAAATCTCTTGTCTTTTGCATGACATCCTTTAAATTTTTGATATTTTTCAAAGCATCATTACATTCGAGGGAATGATTGCATCCGTCATACACAGTCAACGGAATATGATTTGCATTTGAGAGCCGGATAATTTCGTCTATATCGCTCCACGGGTCTGCTGTCCCAATAAAAGCGATTGCATGATTTGGTGAAAAAAAATAAGTCTGTTTTAAAGGTGTATACAGAATATGCCGTGCATGTTTTAATCCATATTCTTCAGCAAATGATGCTGCAATAATTGTTCCGATACTTTTTGAAATAAAGAGAACATCATCATAATCAGACCAGACAATATCAGCAAGTTCGGCTTTGGTTTGTGAAAACAGCGCTTCATATGCTTCTTTCATTTTTTCGTCATTACCGCGGATATTTCCGGCGTTATATGTGTAGTTTATATTTCTATAATTCTTATACCCCAGTTCACAGGCGATACTTCTACTATAATATAGAAGAGGTTTGTCACAGTGATATCCTATGCCCGGAAAATAAACGGCTATCTTTGACATAATATTTCCTTTCTGCTCTCCAATCCATATACTTCCGAAAAATATTATAGTATAATCAGGAATATGAGGTCAAGGAGGATTCATTTTGAGAGAAGATAGAATCATAAGTGCATTAATCGGACTGGTCGGCGCTTGCAATAACAATCCCAAAACAAACGGCACAGACAATCTGGTCATAAAAGCTCTGGCGTTTCCTGTGCTTTATCCGGAGTATGACGAGAAGGCGCTCCGGCAAATGACAGATAATATTTATTCGGAGAAAAATTCCGTAGCTCCCGGTTGTGCCGCGTGCGCGGCTCCATGTGGGAATACGTCAGATTATGATATGCGCCGGATTTATGAAGCTGACGAAGCAATCCGCAAAGTAAAGCTACGGATACTGGAAAAGATTCAGGAACTGGCAGCATATATCTGTCATAATCAGGAAAGCGGAATAATCCCATACACAGACTGCGGATTCTTTTACAAAGCCCTTTCATATATAAGCTATGATATGGATGAAGCGGTTTTTCTCGGTTTTTTGGATGAGATAGAAAAAATAGAACGTGATATCAAATCAGGAGGAATGAGGATTGATTAGGAAAATTATAAAAATAGATGAGAGCAGGTGCAATGGCTGTGGTTCATGTGCTGCCGCCTGTCACGAAGGGGCGATCGAAATCCTTGACGGTAAAGCAGTGCTTACCCGCGAGGATTACTGTGACGGTCTGGGCGACTGTCTGCCGAAGTGTCCGGCTGACGCTATCAGCTTTGAAGAACGCGAAGCGCCTGCATATGACGAAGCTGCCGTTCTTGCCGCTAAACGAAAGACGGATTCGAAAGCGGGAAACGCGCCTTTCTGTACATCGACAGGGGTTTCACAGCTTGGACAGTGGCCATGCCAGATTAAACTTGCTCCTGTGAATGCCCCTTATTTTAACGGGGCAGAACTGTTAATTGCGGCTGACTGTACGGCATACGCTTATGCCAATATCCACGAGGATTTTATGAAGGGAAAAGTCACACTGATTGGCTGTCCAAAAC
>CAMWMM010000403.1 GCA_947175285.1 uncultured Lachnospiraceae bacterium | reverse complement strand
ACTTTCAATTTTAGATTTTATTTATACAAATTTCATTTTCGCTTTTTACCTCCCAACAGTATTTTTGACTTAATTATACAATAACTTACATTTTTAGAAAACAACATTATTGTTAATTTACGGGATCGGAATCAAAATAACTTATAAAGTAAAATGTTCCTGAGGGTAAGTCCACAAGGGGACTAGCTGGCAACAGTCAGCGCAGGGGAAGTGTAGCGTCCCCTGTGATGATTGGAGCGGAGCGGAAATTATCTGCTGTCCGCAGGACGCCCCCGGCAGGGCGCAACGCACCACCAGCAGGTGGTGTATAGTTGCGCCCTCTTTCAGAGGGAATGATTCACTCTGTCTCCTCCTTTCCGTTTTCTGCAAGAATTTTTGCTACGAACTGCCTTATATCGTTCCTATGGAAAAGTGTTTTCAAAATGACATCGATCTGCTCATCCGTCACATTTTCCGGGTGCGGAAGATAGCTTTCCAGTATTGCACCTCTGGTACAGAGTCGGTGTGTCCTCTCCCTCCTGTTCAGCTTCTTAATCTGGTGTTCCAGAATCTTTTCCTGATGTTGCGCCCGCCGCAATTTTGCTTCGGTCTTTTCCAATTCCCGATTCAATTTTTCCAACTTTTCATTCACGGCATATCCCCTCCATCCTTGGGATGAGTACATATATTTTGTTGGGCTTTCCGATCCCCTGACGGACACGCATGATCAGCCCGGCTTCCTCCAGTTCTTTAAGGGATCGCTTGACTGTCATATGGCTTTTAGAAAGTACTTCTGACAGTTCCATGATTGGGAAACGGATAAATAAAATCCCGTTCACGTCTTCCAAGCCATCTGTCATTACAGCATTCAGCATACGAGCATACATGATCTTTGCAGTGCTGCTGATCGGAAGCTGGAGTACCGCTTCCGGGAGCGGCATACTCGGCGGCAGCGACGTGTCTGCGGTCATAAATTCAACTTCCATCCAGTAGGTGTCCTCCTTCTTGTTTTGGTGTGTAAAAATATTGTGGTTCAGTATCATTCTTGTATCCATTTGCCGGTTCGTCCTGTTGTCGTTCCTGCCCCCGGTTTTACGGCAACGTTTTGCTCCCTCTGGTACGCTCGTTGCGGTCGGGGCTCCTTCATTTCCCTACCGGAAGTCGTTGCGCTACATCGCCGGGGTGCATATCCCATACAGGCCGGTCATTCGATTGGAATAATCCATCGATGAACTATCTGTATCATAGAACATTTTCGTTCCTTGTGCCGTATGTCCACAAATCAGGAATGAAGCAGTAAATCCCAAAAATTCCATGTTCGTGGAATTAGTGTGGTATAATGATTTAGCAATAGTAGCGAATGGGGAAGGAGCGCGAATCCATGAAACAGGAAATGACGATCCAAGAGCGGTTGAAAGACTTAAGATTAGAACGGCACTTAAAATTGGAAGAACTGGCAGCAGCCACAGGTATTTCAAAATCAGCTTTAGGCACCTATGAAAATGAAGAGTATAAGGAAATCAGCCACGGCAGTCTTGTGACGCTGGCAAAATTTTACGGAGTGTCAACGGATTACCTCCTCTGCTTGACAGAAAACCGGAATCATCCGAACACAGAACTTACGGAGCTGCATTTGAATGATGATATGATAGAACTGTTAAAAAGCGGGCATATCAACAACCGATTACTGTGTGAGATTGCCACGCATAAGGACTTTGTTACCCTGATGACGGACACTGAGATTTATATGGACGGTATCGCTACCATGCACTTCAAAGACTTCAACAGTCTTCTGGAAGTCTTACGCGAGCAAGTTCTTTCCAAATATCAGCCGGTAGAGGAAGATACTGTCTTAAAAGCTTTGGAGACTTTACAGATACAGGAAGAAGATTATTTCTGCCAGATTACCCACCGGACATGGGATGCTATCCTCCATGACATCAGAAATATACATAAGGACGATACAGACAGTGCGCCGGACGACTCTAATGCCCTGAAACTGCTCAAGGAAGCACAGAAGGCAATGGCGCTACCGGGTTCCTATCTTGATGTATTCACTGCCCTTATGTGTACACAGTTGCAGATTCGGTATGAAAAATTGACGGATTAAGAACGCACGATTTTAAAAAACATCATGAAGAAATCCCCGGCATATAAGGATTCACCATTGAGCAGGATGAAACGGAGATGAGAAAATGCCGTTGCTTGGTAGTCTTATCCATGCAACGGCATTTTGTAGTTCTATTTGTTTCACAGTAGGCAAAATTGGAATATCAATTACATTATTTTTTCATATAGCCCTATATCTTCAAATATGCTATTGCTTACTGTTTCAATATATATTTCAGCTTTGCCACGTCATCCGGCTCATCCAGTACATGCATCCGTCTATGACAATTAGGACACAGTGCCACAGCATTATAAACCTCATCAGCCCCGCCTCTAGCAATCCATTCGACATGGTGGCATTCGAGATAGGCTTCCCCGCTCTTGTTATAAAACGGTGCTGGTTTATTACAAAGCTGGCATACACCAGCAGCTCTTTCCTTTACAATATTTGCTACAATAGATGAACGCTGTACTACCTCAACCTCTGTCATCTTTGATTTTGGATGCTGTCTGTCAAAATCCTTTAGCTCATCTTTCAGCTTCCGCAATTTGCTTTTCTTCTTTGCCAGCCCTTTGTCAACTGTAGGCGGAACCCCGAATTTTTTATAAAGATATGCAACATATTCCAAAAGGCTGTAATCCCGGATTTTTGTCTGGCTATTTTTCCACAAAATCAATTTTCTTTGAAGCACAAGCTCATCGTCATCCACGGTAAATGGTACATCCGCTTTTTCACAGAAATATGATAAATGCCTCTCAGAATGTATGGTGAGAAATTTATTCGGATAATACATCGACAAAATCTTGAATCTGACAATCGGTGCTATTTTATTGTTTCTTATAGCTGTATAATCATCGGCTTCCCCAGCATCTACCAATTTGCACAGTTCATCACGGATAACAGAAAAAGCCTCTTCCGCTGTTTTCCCATATTTTTTTGTGAAATCATATTCACCCGTTGCTTTTCGGACCCATACTCCAAATTTCTGTGCGGTAGCATTACGGATATCCCCCATACCAATCTGCTCACGCTCTAACCTATAACAAAAATTCTTTTTATCCCCAGTTTTCATAGCATACTGCTCTAATGTCAGATTTTCAAGTGTATCACGGTCAAATTCGGACACAAATTCTTTCCTTAGAATTTCAATATGCAACAAATCCAGATTAGGTTCGCTTATCTTCACTTAATATCATTCCTCCTGTTCAAATAAAAAAACGTGTGTGGTAACAAATGAGAAGCCATACCTTCATGTAATATTTAAAGTGTGCACACTTTTCTTTTTATCCGACTATACAAATAACTATAACATGATGGAGTATATTTTCATAGCCTTTATGATTTCTGTACCAATATCTGAAGGTGTTATAACAGTAGCAAGCAAAAATATAAACTCCATTTACAGGAAAATGTTTTTTATATACTACTCCGTTTTCCTTCTGTCATTTGTACTCTGTGTACAGGTTTCTTTTCTTTTGCCATGATAAAAGGCCTCCTATGATTTTTTATTTTATCATAGAAGACCTTTCAGAAGGCTATTTACAGAAAAAGTTTCCCCTTCTCAAAATTTTATATTATTTATACAACATCCCTTTATTTTAATTACATTATCAGGCACTGCCACCTTCGTATATAGCATTCCCGAAAGTTCTATTTTACCCTTACATGATAAAATCTCCCCATCCATTGTTCCATAAATATGTGTTGATGAATTCTGCTCTGTTTGTAAATTACCATGAAGCGTACCATAAAGAAGCAGAGTAGATCCCTCCTCTACATATATATTTCCACTTATAATCCCATTTACATTAAGCACAGATGAATTCGCAATAACAATATCTTCTTCTGTTATTTTGTTAATATTTGTATCTTCCTCGATTCTCATATGATATAATCCCTTCCTTTTCGTACAAACCATCCTTATTTATCTTTAATTCTAAGTAACTGTTCCCATTCCTTTGGATAATTTTTCTTCTGCAATTTTAATATATTAACAAATCTATGATAATCAATCAACTCAAAGCTGTCGAGTATTTTTTTCTCCACCACCTTTTTTGCTGCTTCTTTTGCATATATAGAAAAATGGTCAGCTGTTGTTACAAATACACATGCATTCGCATCTCCTAAAACTGATGCTCCTATCAAATCTCTAATAGAGGATACAGGCTCTGTCTTTTCAAGTCTTGTTCTTCTTTTAACCTGTATAAATGTTTGTTTATCCCCATCCAATAAAATCAAATCTTTTCCTCCATCATGTGATTTTCCTACTACCTTAATGTCGCAATCAACAAAATCCTTAAAGATATGTGCCACCAATTCTTCCATCTTTTTATCATTAATGCCAAAAATTTTTTCTGGATTTTGTAATATATATTTGTTTAAAATATCTATGGGAATGCTCTTGGAATCATCATCATAGGTTCTTAAAACAGCTTGTGCAAGATCTAATGATGTTGCTCTCAAACCTTCGTCAATATCATCACTTACAAAAGAATATGAATGCTCCCACCAACCACATCTTGGACATTGAATAACACGCTCATACTCAACTGCTTTACACCAAGTAATTTCATGATTCTCTTTATGGTACACTTGATTATCAATTTTAATTTTACAAAATGGACAAAATCCTCTTTTTTCATTTAACTTATCTAATGTGTTATTTACCGCATGAAAATTAACAACTCCTTCTTCTCCGCTACTTTTTATATATTTACTATAATCTAAAATCATAATTATTTGACCTCATTTATAT
>CAMWMM010000402.1 GCA_947175285.1 uncultured Lachnospiraceae bacterium | reverse complement strand
CCATATTTCATCTGTGTTTACGAGACTCCCGGCAAGCTGTCTGGCAAATTCCTTTCCCATACCGGAAGATGCTCCTGTAATAATCGCAATATTCATCCATACCCCCCTTTACCGCGTTTTATTTTCTTTCTTTATTTTTAGGCTTATGTACATTTCTAATTGTTTTTTTCTTCGGATGTGGCTTTTGTATCTTTTCCGGTGTATTTTTATGTGTGCCTTTCGGGCGGATAAGCGCCTTTTTATCAAATCCGATTAAATCTTCCCGGTCTGCTTTTTTAAGAGCTTCATATACCAAGTCATAATTTTTCGGATTGCGGTATTGAATCAGTGCACGCTGCATTGCCTTTTCATGCGGATTTTTGCATACATACACTTTTTTTCCGTTCCGCGGGTCTATGCCGGTATAGTACATGACAGTAGACATCGTTGACGGCGTCGGATAGAAATCCTGTACCTGCTCCGGCATATAGCCAAGGTCGCGTAAATATTCCGCCAGTTCTATGGCTTCTTTTAAGGTGGAACCCGGATGCGATGACATCAAATAAGGCACTAAGAACTGCTTTTTTCCAAGTTTCTGATTCATTTTATCATATTTCCGGACAAATTGCTCATAAATGGAACGCCCTGGCTTTCCCATTTTGGATAAGACGGTATCCGAAATATGTTCCGGCGCTACTTTTAACTGTCCGCTGACATGATGCGTTACAAGTTCTTCCAAAAAAGTATCATCCTGCTCTGCTAAAAGATAGTCAAAGCGGATACCGGAACGGATAAAAACTTTTTTGACGCCGGGCAGTTCACGCAGTTTTCGAAGCAAAGCAAGATAATCCGAATGGTCAACGTTCAAATTAGGGCATGGATTCGGAAAAAGGCACTGTTTATCTTTGCAGACGCCGTGTGTCATCTGTTTTTCACAGGATGGGTGCCTGAAATTTGCCGTAGGACCGCCTACGTCATGAATATATCCTTTAAAATCCGGCTCTTTTGTCAAAAGATAAGCCTCTTTTATAATAGAATCATGGCTTCTTACCTGCACTGTCCGCCCCTGATGAAAAGTCAGGGCGCAGAAATTACAGCCGCCAAAGCAGCCTCTGTTACTGATAAGCGAGAATTTAATTTCAGAAATTGCCGGAACGCCGCCTTTTTCCTCATAAGAAGGATGATAGGTCCTCATATACGGCAGTTCATAAATATCATCCATTTCCTGCGTCGTTAACGGCTTTTGCGGCGGATTCTGCACAACATAAGTCTGTCCCGGATATTGTTCCAGCAATGTCTTTCCGGTAAAAGCGTCAGTATTTTGATACTGAACGGCAAAACTTTCGGCATACTTTGCAGGATCCGCTTTCATTTCTTCGTAAGACGGCAGCGTAACAGCGTTATAAATGCCGGAAATATCTTTCGTTTTATAGACTGTCCCGGGTATAAAAGTAATGTCTCTCACAGAAATACCGCTGTTTAACGCATCAGCGATTTCCACGATAGATTTTTCACCCATGCCATAGGAAATCAAGTCTGCCTGAGCGTCAAGCAGAATGGAACGCTTTAATTTATCCGACCAATAGTCATAATGTGCCATCCTTCTTAAGCTTGCTTCTATTCCGCCCAGTATTATAGGCACATCCCTGTATGTCCTGCGGATGAGATTACCATAGACAACCGCCGCGTAATCAGGGCGCTTGTACGGCTCTCCTCCCGGCGTATAGGCATCGTTTGGTCTGTGTTTTTTTGAAACAAAATAGTGGTTTACCATAGAATCCATATTCCCGGCAGAGACAAGAAAAGCAAGTCTCGGTCTGCCCAGTATGGAAATGCTGGCATCATCTTTCCAGTCCGGCTGTGAAATGATACCGACACGATAACCGTGCGACTCTAAAACTCTGCTGATAATGGCGTGTCCGAAAGACGGATGATCCACATAGGCGTCTCCTATGACGTACACAAAATCAAGTTCCTCTATGTTTTCCCTCTGCATATCTGCCGCAGAAATCGGTAAAAACCCCATATTTATATTAACTCCTTGAAATCATAGATATAATAATCGGCAAGTTTCTTTTTTTCTTCATCCTGCGTGGCAGAATGCTTATCATAAACAGCGCATACTTTCATACCGGCAGCCTGCCCTGCCATAATGCCGTGGAGTATATCTTCAAATACAAGACAGCGTTTGGGCGCGACATCAAGCGCCTCGGCGGCGGCAAGGTAAATATCCGGCGCCGGTTTTCCTTTTTCCACATCACAGCCGGTTATTATTGCGCCAAAATGTGCATGAAGCTTATGTACGGCAATGACATTTTCCACAAGCTCTCTCGAATTGCTGGTAGCAATGCCAAGCTTTAATCCTTTTTCGGTACAAAGCTCCAGAAATTCGCGTACGCCCTCTTTGAGCGGCACTTCATAGGTATATTTATCCCATGCCATTTTATTCCAGTCCGCTTTAATCTCCTCTAACGAATCCGGAATCCGGAATGTTTCTTTGAAAAAAACGGCTGTTTCACTGAAACTTCGTCCGCCGATACGGGTTTGTAAATCTGCCGGAGCCTCAATGCCGAATTTTCCAAGGTATTCTATATCAATGGCATGCCACAGCCACATGGAATCCACTAAAGAACCGTCCAAATCAAAAATAACGGCGTCAAAATCATCTAACGAAAACGCATCTTTCCCTTGCAGCAATGTGACTTCCTCTTTCGTAAGCTTACGATACATACCCGGCTCTAACCGTTCATCCAGAGAAAGCTTTCCCATACGCAGTCTTTTTAAGTGCGTTACTTCATTACTGACTGCATGCAGCATTCTTTTCACCTGATGGAATTTCCCTTCTGTAATCGTCAGTGTAATCTTTTGCGGTTCAATGACAGATACTTTTGCCGGAAGTGTTATTCTCTTTTCTCCGATATCAACGCCCTGTTCTAACGAAACTATCTGCTCTTTTGTTATTGGTTTTTCGAGAATACATTCATAGACTTTTTCCACATGCCTGCCGGGGGAAAGAAGCTTATGGGAAAGAGCGCCGTCATCTGTTAAAAGTAAAAGCCCTTCCGTATCTTTATCAAGACGCCCTACCGGAAACAGACCTTTCCTGATGTTTTCCGGCAATAAAGATAATACCGTTTTTTCTTTTTTATCTTCCGTGGCGGAAACAACGCCGGACGGCTTATTTAACATATAATAGACATATTTTTCATAAGCACAGGGCTTACCCCGGTAAAATACTACATTTTTTGTCTCATCAACCTGATAGTCGCTTTGACGGATAATGACACCGTCAACTGCGGCTAAACCGTTTTTAATATCTTTTTTTAACTGGCTTCTTGTGCCGCATTTCATATCGCTTAAATATTTGTCCAAACGCATATCGGCTCATCCTCTGCACATATAATAAATGGAAAAACGAAAAAACGGTGATTCTTTTATGCAGACGCTTTTTACTCTGCTTGCCCTATATCTTACATATCTGCTTCTGCGCTGCCCTGTGCAGGCGCTTCACTATGCTTCAACCGGACTGCTTTTGTGGTTTCAGAAAATGATTCCTACCCTGCTTCCTTTTATGATTCTATCCGGAATAATGATTCGGATGAATCTGACAGAACGCTTTGTCCGGTTTTTTCATCCCCTTTTCCACAAGATATGGGGAACGTCTCCAAACGGCTCCTATGTGATTCTGACCGGAATGCTCTGCGGCTTTCCTATGGGTGCAAGAGTTATAGGGCAGTTATGTCAGGCTGGAAAACTATCTGAAAAAGAAGGGGCTTTTCTGCTTGCTTTCTGCAACAATATCGGGCCTGTTTATTTCTTAAGTTTTGTGATGAGTACGCTTTCTCTTACCGGAAATTATCTGCCTTTTCTTGTGATGTACGGTGTACCGCTGTGTTACGGAGCTATCTTATATAGGGTTAGTTTTTTTAGGAGACATGCCGCATCAGCATCTTCCACTGTCGTTTTCCGGGCTGCTTCGCATCCTGATATGTCTGTACGTGTCTCATTTTTAGAAGCGGTAGACGACAGTATTGTTTCAGGTCTTACCGGCATCGGAAAACTGGGCGGTTATATGGTATTTTTTAACCTGCTCAATATCATGTTTCTCCCTTTTTCGGCACTGCCGGAGCGCTTTTTAGCCTTTTGCAACTGCATTCTTGAAATTACAAGCGGCATCAGCTTTGCCGGAGCGCGGGAAACGCTTATGATTCTAATCCTGCTTCCTTTTGGCGGATTTTCCTGTATTGCGCAGACTTACAGTATGATAAAAGATACAGGTCTTTCCATTTCCCGTTATTTTCTGCATAAATGCGCCCAGACGGTAATCACTGCTCTTTTTTATGCCGCCCTCTGCGCCTCTTCTTATAATTTCTTAAAATGATTATTATAGATAATGCCATAGCAAACACCAATACAGCACAGATAAGGCATACTTTTAAGAAATATCCCACAGTAACCGGTTGTGATGTATCTTCCGTATTTGAAGAAGGAATCTCTACTTCATTAACGGTTTCTGTAACGGAATCCGTTACGGATTCCGTTTTTGCATCTGCAGCGGTTTGCGTATCCGGCGGATTCTCCGTCGGCGCTTCTGTCTGTGACAGTTCTGCCGTGTCAGTTTTGTTTTCCGCTTCCTCCGTCTCCTGCCCATATCTCATAGACGGCAGATTTAGGGTATTACTCGTGGTATATAAATCATATCCGTTATAGGCATTTACCAGTATCTGAGGCACCATACCGGATGGTATTGTTATGGTAAATTCAAAGGTATCTTTGCTTTTATCCGGCCATCTTTGCAAATCCGTAAAAGTCTCACCGCCGTCAATACTGTATGTATAATAGCTGACACTTATACACATATCCGAGCCCACGAGACCGAG
>CAMWMM010000401.1 GCA_947175285.1 uncultured Lachnospiraceae bacterium | reverse complement strand
TCACACTCATCCTTTGTCACCTGATAAACACCATATCCCAGGATTGGCATTTTTATTCCGTTTGATAATGTTACATATTCCATGATAATTCCTCCGTCTCATATGATTTCATCACTTATAGATTTATTATAGAAACCGCTTCGCAGATTCTATAATCTAAGTTTTATTATAAAATGAAAACAGCTCCATCACAAGTTCCTTTTTGTTTCTCAGTTTATACCTTATGGTTTTAACTTTGTCTTTCTGTTTTTACCAGATAATTCAGGCGCACTCCCCCATCACCTATTTTTTCCGTCTCCCTTAACAGGAATTCCACCGGTTCTCCTTCCGTAAGGGATGAAACCTGTGTAAATAAAGATGCCGAACCGCTGCTGCCGTCCGTTACCGGTGCCAGGAACAGACTCAGTTCATCCACCATGCCTGCCTGAAGGAAGCTCCAGTTGACAATGCCGCCACCGCAGATCAATATCTTCTCAATGTGAAACAGTTCATACAGCTTTTTCATTGCTGCCTCACAATCCAGCTTTTTCTCTCCTGCAATGATGTAAGAAACACCCGTTTTCCTCAGATACGCTTTATAAGCTGCCTGTGTGGAAGCGGTCAGGATCTCGATCACATGGGCCGGCATTCTCCCTTTGTTTCGGAAGGTTCCTGACTCCCATCTGATCTCCCCGTCCACATCCACTGAGATATAATATAATTCTGCCCTGTCATCCGCAACAAAATCCCCCTCCGGCACTTCACAGTTTTCTTCCAGAACAGGACTGCGGAAATCGGTAAACTCTTTTGTGGTGGTGGTTCCATACAGCCATGCATCCGCATTCAGTTCTGTACGGTATTTTCCATACTCCGTAGCAAGTTCACCCACCGCCTCCGTTCTCATAAACGGACCTGTTATCTTCCCATCCAGGGAACTTAAAATATGACAGATCACATAAGGTCTTTCCATATACTATTTTCTCCCTTCTTCCTCATTATCCTAATTCCGCCCCATCTGAAAAGGCATTCCCGACCTTCTCACCCATCCTTATATACGCATTGTTTACCGGGTCATAAGAAATGGCATCCAGCTTTGCCGTATCGATCACCCCGCCCTTGTCCAGAATTTTCTCATCGGCATTTACATTGACAATCTCACCAATGATATTTCCATCTTCACTGACCTTTATAAGCCTGCACTCCAATGCCATGGGAAGTTCGTCGATCAACGGCGCATCCACGAATTCGCTCCTTGTGGTATGGAAACCTGCCTTCTCCATTTTGTCCACAGTTTCCTTTGCCGATACCAGTCCCACATAATCAGCCTCTTTCACATGCGCTGCATCTGCAAAGCTGATTGTAAATGCACCCTTTGCTTTGATATTCTGTGTTGTCTGATGGTTTTCGCTTAAGCACAGCACCACCTTGTCACTGTCGTAAATGCCGCCCCATGCAGCATTCATGGCATCTGCCCTGCCGTTTTCATCGTAACTTCCGATAATCAAAACCGGGAGCGGGTAAAACCATGTTTTCTTTCCAAAATTCTTTCTCATTATCAATTCCTCCATTCACTTATTTTTCATCATTTGCTTTTACAATCCTGGAACCGCCGAATACCTCGGACATCTCCATCCGGTTTAACGCATCATCCAGAACCTTTACATCCTCCGCTGTCAATTTTACATCAGCGGCAGCCATGTTTTCCTCCATGCGCTCCCGTTTTCTCGTGCCGGGGATCGGAACGATCCAAGGCTTTTTACACAGCATCCACGCCATGGAAATCTGTGCGGGCGTTGCATTCTTATTTTCCGCTATCGTACTTAGCAGCTCCAGGAGCTTTTGGTTCTTGTCAATGGCTTCATTCGTAAACTGCGGCATATTGCTGCGATAATCATATTTTTTATCAAACTGTGCGTCCTTACCATATTTTCCTGTCAGGAAGCCATTCGCCATGGGGGAAAATGCCACCAGCCCGACTCCCAGTTCCTCCAGCACAGGGAAAAGTTCCTCATATTGCCTTGCCATCATGGAATAACGGTTTTCCACAGCCGTTACCGGACAGACGGCATGCGCCCGGCGAAGATATTCCTCATTCGCCTCAGAAATTCCCCAATGCAAGATTTTTCCTTCCCGGATCAGTTCGGACATGACTCCCGCCACTTCCTCCGGTGACACCGCAGTGTCGATCCTGTGCTGGAAATACAGGTCGATATGGTCTGTCTGCAGGCGTTTCAGCGAACCTTCCACGGAGGAACGGATCACTTCAGGTCTGGAATCCGGCACTAAAGGATGATTCACCTGGGAACTGTCCATATCAAAATGGATTCCAAATTTGCTGGCGATCTGTACCTGCCCGCGAACCCATTTCAATGCCTCTCCCACAAGCTCCTCATTTTGATGGGGGTCCTCCGTGGTTCCATAAACCTCCGCCGTGTCAAAAAATGTATATCCCATCTCATATGCACTATGAATCATGGAAATCGCTTCATCCCTGTCAGTCGGCGCGCCATAGGCGTGACTGAACCCCATACAGCCAAGCCCAACCGCTGATACTTCCAATCCGTTTCCCAATATTCGTTTATCCATCGTCTTCCTCCTGTATTACCTTGTGTTCCTCTAAATTTCAATTTTTTCCGCCTCTTTACTGTCCGATGCCATTCCCACATATTCCATACCATACATCCGCGCAAAACGGCTCATTGTATACTCTGCCTTTTCCAGCATCCATTTTTCCGGCGCTGCCCCCTGAAACAGAAATACAAATTTTCTTCCAGACAATGCACCCTGGCTGACAGGACCATAGAAACGGTCAAGCAGATTCCTGACGGAGCCGCTCATGTTATGCCAGTAGACCGGTGAACCGATTACGATCACTTCCGCCTTTTTCATCTCCTCTACAATCTCCGCAAACTGGTCATCCTCAAACTTCTGCCCATAGCTGTACAGCTTGTAATCCACCAAATGCAATGTCTGATACTCTTTCCCCGCAAGCAGCTTTCCGGCCAGCCTTGCAGTATTTCCCTCCTTGTTGGGACTTCCGTTGATAAACAAAATACTCATATTTTCACCATACTCCTTTCAAATATACCGACTTGACTAAACCGGCTCCTTCTGACTTATATAATAAACAAATCGAGACACCTTTAGAAGTCTCGATTCGTTATGCAGTATATACCTTTGGGTTTTATCTAAATGATACGTTCAGAACGATTTGTCAAGGACATAATCTCCCTGTGCTCTCTTGGTGGTGCCTGCTTTCTTCATTCTCTACTCCTTTACATAAAAATAGAGCGCTTAGACATTGTGATTTCTATACGCTCTGACGCTGTGCTACTTATTCAGTTGTGGTAATGGTTGTTTAGACAAACGGGAATTTATTGCTGTTTTAATTTACGCCGAATAATTAGCTTTATCATAATGCCCACTATCAAAGCAACAATCGTAAATAAACCATAAACTAAAATGCTTGTGTACCACAGAGCAGACTGCATAGCATATAAATCGGGATGTGTCTTGTAATCCCAGAATACATATATTCCATGTCCGATAAAAACACCAATGGATGACCCAATTATTACGTTCAAAATACTATTTATTTTTTTCAACAAAATCCATTACCTCCAACAATCAATTTTTCGTTTTTATACCTGCCATCTTCTATCTTACCGCATAAAGCTTGTAAAAACCGTTGGCTTCATATAAGATTGCCCTTATATCTTAAAAATCTGTCTGACTGCTAAACTCTGACCACTCCTTTAGTTCTGCCAGCCTGGCTGTATATTCAGCCTCTATAATCTTTACTGCATCACTTCCCATGGCAAAATGCTTTGGCGGATTTGCCATTTCTGCCAGTCTTACCAGAACCTCTCCCGCTTTCTCAGGATCTCCCGGCTGATTTCTCATATTTTTCATATTTTCAATGTGCCATTTTCCTGCCGTACTGGCATAATCTCCGATATTCTCCGCTGTCCCTCTCAGATTATCGTAGAAAGCTGTCCTGAAAGCCCCCGGCTCTACCATCATTACCTTAATTCCCAGAGGCTCACATTCTTTGTAAAGCGTATCTGCAGCAAGTTCCATTGCGCCCTTTGCAGCGGAATACATCCCATTACCGACTGCACCCCGGATACCACCGATGGACGTAATATTGATAACCAGTCCATGCTTCTGCTTTCTCATGGCCGGAAGAACCCGCTTGATCAGCCGAACCGGAGCAAATACATTTACATCAAATAGTTTTTGAATCTCATCATCCTCACTTTCCTCTATAGCAGCACGATATCCATATCCGGCATTGTTGACAAGTACATCAATCCGGCTAAAATGATTTAGAGTTTCCTCTACTACATTGTCCATTTCAACTGTATCGGTCACATCCAGTTTCATCGCTACGGCCTGCTTTGGATATAACGATGAAAGCTGGGAAAGTAAATCCGTTTTTCTTGCTGTCATCATCACATAATCTCCAGCACTTAATGCCGCCTTTGCAATACCGTATCCTATTCCCGATGAACACCCTGTAATCATCCACACTTTCTTATCCACATCTATCACCTTCAATCTCTGATAAAGTTCGTGGCAACCCGTATCTCCTCCTGCCAGGGCAGTGGAATGCCAGCCTTTTCTCCAGCCTCTTTCAATTTCAGAAACCATGCCATATTTCTTCCTAAAACACGCATGATCTGTAAGCCCTCCTCATCCTTTCGAACCTCTTCCGGCGTGCTTCCATGAACCATATTCCAATAACGTGATGAAATGACCGGCATTTGTCCATGCAGAAAATATTTATTCATCTGGTCAAGCGCAGAAGTTGTCCCGGCACGTCTTGCTGAAACCACAGCTGCTGAAGGCTTAAGCAAAAATGGATGTGGTTCCCTTTTGGAC
>CAMWMM010000400.1 GCA_947175285.1 uncultured Lachnospiraceae bacterium | reverse complement strand
CCGGATTGTACGGTAGGCTGTGACTGCGACCGTTATATGGAAATCTGGAATAATGTATTTACCCAGTTTGACAATGACGGTAAGGGAAATTACACCGAACTGTCACAGAAAAACATAGATACCGGTATGGGACTTGAAAGGCTTGCATCTGTCGTACAGGATGTGGATTCTATTTTTGATGTGGATACCATTCTTGCACTTCGTACAAAAGTCTGTGAAATTGCAGGTGTTACTTATAAGGAAAAAGAAGAGACGGACGTTTCCATTCGTATTATTACGGACCATATTCGTTCCGCTACCTTTATGATTTCCGATGGTATTATGCCTTCAAATGAGGGACGCGGCTATGTGCTTCGCCGTATTATCAGAAGAGCGGCACGTCAGGGGCGTAAACTCGGCATTCAGGGAACATTCCTTGCCGATTTGAGCAATACGGTAATAGAGGGCTCTAAAGACGGTTATCCGGAGTTGGATGAGAAGAAAGAATTTATTTTCAATGTATTGACACAGGAAGAGAATAAATTTAATAAGACAATCGACCAGGGACTTAATATTCTGTTAGAAATGGAAGAAAAGCTGGCGAAAGAAAATGCCAAGGAACTTTCCGGCGAAGATGCGTTCAAATTATATGATACGTATGGATTCCCGATTGATTTGACAAAAGAAATTCTGGAGGAAAAGAATTTCGGCGTAGATGAAAAAGGCTTTGCAAAAGCGATGGAAGAGCAGAAAGTAAAAGCGCGCAAGGCTCGAAAAGTAACAAATTATATGGGAGCTGACGTGACCGTATACGAATCCATCGACCCTGCGGTAACTTCTGCATTTGTAGGATATGATAAGTTAGTGCATGATTCCAAGATTTCAGTACTTACGACAGAAACCGAACTGGTGGAAGCATTGACGGACGGAGAAGTCGGAACGATTTTTGTCAGTGAAACTCCGTTTTATGCTACAATGGGCGGACAGTCCGGCGATACCGGTATCATCCGCAGCGCAGACGGCGAGTTTAAAGTGGAAGAGACCGTACCGTTATTAGGCGGCAAAGTGGCGCATATCGGACGTGTAGTTTCCGGTATGTTTAAGACAGGAGATACCGTGACATTGGAAGTTGATGCGGAAAGAAGAAGCGCAACCTGTAAAAACCACAGTGCAACGCATCTTTTACAGAAAGCGCTCCGTATGGTGCTTGGCACTCATGTTGAGCAGGCGGGTTCCTATAATGACGGCGAAAGACTCCGTTTTGACTTTTCACACTTTTCCGCTATGACAGCAGAGGAATTGCAGAAAGTTGAACAGATTGTCAATGAAAAGATTGTGGAGAATCTTCCGGTTGTCACGGAAGTTCTGACAATGGAGGAAGCAAAAAAGACTGGCGCAATGGCTCTGTTTGGCGAAAAATACGGGGAAATGGTTCGTGTTGTGGAAATGGGTGATTTCTCCAAAGAGTTCTGCGGCGGTACGCATGTTGCAAATACAGGTGTTATTTCATCTTTTAAAATTATATCCGAAAGCGGCGTTGCAGCCGGCGTCAGAAGAATTGAAGCATTGACCGGAAACGGCGTTGTAAAATATTATGCGGAACTGGAGGAAAAACTGGAGGAAGCTGCTAAAATTTTGAAAACGACTCCGGTAAATCTCCTTGACCGCTGCAATCATTTAATGGCAGAAGTAAAAGCGCTGCAAAGTGAAAATGAGTCGTTAAAGAGCAAGGCTGCGAAGGATGCGCTCGGCGATGTCATGGATAAAGTAAAAGAAGTAAAAGGCGTAAAACTTCTCGCCGCAAAAGTATCCGGTGTGGATATGAACGGGCTGCGCGACTTAGGAGACCAGTTAAAAGAAAAGTTAGGCGAAAGCGTTGTTGTACTGGCATCCGATAAGGACGGTAAAGTTAATCTGATTTCGATGGCGACAGACGGCGCAATGAAAATGGGCGCTCATGCCGGTAATCTGATTAAAGGCATTGCAGGGCTTGTCGGCGGCGGCGGCGGCGGACGCCCGAATATGGCGCAGGCAGGCGGTAAAAATCCTGCAGGTATGGATGCAGCTATGGAAGAAGCAGCGAAGGTGCTGGAGGAACAGATAAAATAAAGGGTTGACAAACCGAAATGCCCTATGTATAATAGTTTGAGTGTGGATAGGAGTCAACTATGTTCATAAATTTATCTGATGTATTAACATCTGAGGACAAAGTGCTTACCATGCAGGTGGAAGCAGAACTGACAGAAGTGGCTGTCGGCGGAGAGTTGTTTCAGATTCTAAACATGACACCGATTTCTTTTGTATTTGCCAATACGGGTAAAAACAAGGCGTCGGTTGAAGGAGAAACGGAAATAACACTTGCCATGAAATGTGACCGATGTCTGAAATCTGTTGAGGAGAAGCTGGTACTTCACATTAATAGAGAGGTACACGCGCCTGATATGGAAGAAGTAATATCCGGTGAAGAAGATATGTCGGATGACGATCAGGTTTTTATGGACGGTTATCAACTGAATGTAGAAGACTTACTGAACAATGAAATCATAATCAACTGGCCTCGGAAAGTGCTGTGTAAGCCGGATTGCAAAGGCATATGCTTACAGTGCGGCAAGGATTTAAATACAGGAAGCTGTGAATGTGATACATTCGTTCCTGACCCCCGGATGGCAGTGATAAAAGATATCTTTAACGCGAATAAGGAGGTGTAACGATGTCTATTTGTCCTAAGAACAAATCTTCCAAAGGAAGAAGAGATAAGAGAAGAGCAAACTGGAAAATGTCTGCTCCTACATTAGTAAAATGCAGCAAATGCGGCGCTTTGATGGTACCTCACAGAGTATGCAAGAAATGCGGCACATACAACAAAAAAGAAATTGTTGCAGTTGATTAATTTAATCATAATTGATGATAAGATTGTATCATCGTACTAGCAGTATTAAAGTGCTTTAACATTGATGTGTGAATTCAATGTTAGGGCGCTTTTTTGTTTTTGGAAATTTAATATGAGTAAAGAGGAGAAAATAAAATGAACGAACAAAATGTTGTAACACAATTCTATAATGCTATAAACGAGGAAGAACGACTGCAGGACAAACACGGACAGGTGGAGTTTCGCACAACGATGAAGTATATTCATGAGTATTTAAAACCCGGCATGCGGATACTGGAAATCGGAGCAGGAACGGGCAGATATTCCCTTGCGCTTGCAGGAGAGGACTATGAAGTGGATGCAGTAGAATTAGTGGAGCATAACATAGAGGTCTTTCGCTCTAAGATGCAGGAGGAAACCAAGGTCAGACTCATACAGGGAAATGCCGTGGATTTGTCTGCCTATGCGGATGAGACATTCGACATAACGCTCTCTTTAGGACCGATGTATCATCTGTTTGATGAGGAAAGCAAAAGAAAAGCTTTGGAAGAGGCTATCCGCGTTACAAAGATAAACGGCATGATTTTTGTTGCCTACTGTATGAATGAAGCGACTATGATTCAGTACTGTTTCCAAAAGGAGACGATATGGGAAGACAGGAAGAAAGGACTGCTCTCCGAAGATTTTCATTGGACAGCCAACGAAAACGATGCTTTTGCCCTGATGCGCCCGGATGAAATTATGGCGCTGACAAAAGACTATCCTGTAAAAAGGATAAAGCTGATAGCGACGGACGGTGCTACGAGATATATGGACGATATTATCGACAATATGAGCGATGAGTTGTTTGAATTATATTACAAATATCATCTTTCTGTTTGCGAAAGGCAGGATTTAATAGGGGCATCCAATCATACACTGGATATTTTGCAGAAGTGTGTGTTTTGATGTTAGTAGTTGTTGTCCTAACAAGCTTGTGATACAATGAAAATATAGCAGAAAACACTTTTCTTTATTTATAGAGGGGGTGAAACCAATATGCCAACGAATGAAAAAGAAATCAATAATAATCTGTTTGATCAATTATCGATAATTGAGCGAATAGAACGCCATTTGAAAAGTGGCGGACAGGAAGCGGCTGAAGCAGAAATTGAAATTTTAAAAAAAGAAGTCAATAGAAAGCTGTATCAGCAACCGCCATTAAAAAATGAATAAGTATACCATAAGTGCAATTTATAATCACGTGTAGAAAGTAGGTGATTACATGACTGAGGGTGAAATGTTAAAACTAACAGTGGAAGAGTTTTCAAGAATACAGCGATACATGTCGTTGGCAGAAAAAGATTCTGAAGTATATAAGGCAATGAAAGAAAGGTATATTGATTTAAAAGTTATTCTTTCTTTATCTGGTGTTAATATGACAGAATTAGACAGAATTAAAGAATAAAATAACTGATTATATAGGTAACAAGAAAACAAGGTGTGAAGTCTATTGAATTAAGGCTTTGCACCTTTTTAATATAGAAAATTTTTGTATCTTTTTCGTGGCTATCCGAATCTAATAAGTGTACATGTACAAAAGAAAGAAAAAGGAATGGAAATTGGAGATGGAGAAAAAAGTGAGCTTGATGTTAGTGGAAAAAGCGGCGAAAGGGAACCGGGAAGCTTTTGGGGAACTTATCGTTAAGTATCAGGCGTATCTGTACAAAATTGCATATATGTACACAAAAAACGAGCAGGATGCGTTAGATGCTGTTCAGGAATGTGCAATGCGCGCCATGATTGCAATGGATAAGCTGCGGGATGCAAGATACTTTAAAACATGGATTACCCGTATCCTAATTAACAGCGTTTACCATTTGCAGGGAAAAACGAAAAAGAATGTGGTTTTTGAAGAATATAAAGAGACGGCGTGTGAGGATGGTATCTCGATAGAAGAAAAACTGGATATTTATGACGCGATTGATTTATTGCCGCCTGTTTATAAGACAGTGATTATCTTACAGTATTTTCAAGGGATGAA
>CAMWMM010000399.1 GCA_947175285.1 uncultured Lachnospiraceae bacterium | reverse complement strand
TAGCAGAACTGCTTGATTTAAGTGTGGCAAGAACAAGGGCGGTGCTCTCAGAGATGGATGATGTTGAGGCATTGGGAACAAATAGGGCAAGAAGATATCGGTTACGAAAAAAATAGAGACTGCTGTAAGAGTTTTTATCGCTTCACACAAAATTTTCATCTTCCTATTGTAAACTGACAGCTTGCCTAATATAATATAAATAGTAATTTAGCATAATTATCCATTTACACCATTAGCAGATAAGAAGGCAATCAAATTTTTAGAGGCGGAGGGATACATAATGAGTGTTGAACCTAACGAGTGGAGACCATATGGTAAAATCATTTATCAGAAACAGAATTTCGTAGTGAAACAGGTAGCAATGCTGCCTGAGAAAGCGGCTGAGTATGACACTGCTCCGGATTACACGTGCTGCCCACTTCAATCATGGCAGCATACGGACTTTCATAAGTTATTTGACGAATGGCGCAAGCAGTTTGCCAAGGCGCCGAGTAATGGTATTTGTAAACGTATTCCCTGCATTTGTTATCCGGATGCTATGACATTTAGAGCAGCTTATTTAGCCGGTATCAAACACAGCACATTTATGAAAGCTATGGAAGATAATATCAGTAACGGATGGGGAGCTGCAAGAATGGTTGCACATGATGTTGCAATGGCAGCTTTGAAGACAAAAGATCTGAAAGAGATTTGCAGAGTTACAGGGTATCCGCCGTTTGTAATAGCTGCGCTTGGTAAAGCACTTCTTAAGTTTGAAGATGGAGATGCAATGCCGCGTGTAACCAAGTTTTTTGAGGAGCTGATTACAGGTATTCTCTATGTGCCTGTAGAAAAGATTGATGAACTGGCGTTTAAGATTTCTGATAAAACATGGGAGGTAATTGATTCAACTGAATTTAATTACTGATTTTAATGGTAGGTTATAATTGGGATACTCCGGATTTGAAACTACATAAGCAAACAGCAAAACCGTATCACAATGATACGGTTTTCTGATAGAAACTTTTATACCTATGCAAAACAGGGGGAGGGATAATAATTATGAGAAAAGATACTCGCCTTATAAATATTTATCTCAAAATATATAATAAAATTCAACTGACATGGGAAGATTTACGTTATCTGGCAAAGTATGATCCGGAATGTTTTGAGAAAACATGTAAAAATGTTGTATATAATATTCCTGAAGTAAAACCGATTATGGAACCGGAACCGGACACTTCAGAACCTATAAAAGATGAATCAGAGTCAAAACCTTTAAGGAATGAATTTGAGGCGGAAGTACCTGAATGGCAGGGTATAGAGAAGATTTTGGACAATTTAAAACGTATGGAAATTGATGACCTTCCGATTTCCGATATTGATGCGGACAAAGTAAAGGATTTACTTGGGAATTTATATATGGAAAAACTGTTTCCGCATAATGATAAATATGCTTTTGTAGATATGCCGGATGTTGGTAATACTTCTTTATTTGATAAAAAGGCATGAAAGGAACCTATGTCAGAAAAAAACGCAATCATTTTTATCGGTATTCAGGCGAGCGGAAAATCTTCTTTTTACCATGAACGATTTGAAGATTATGTCCACATCAATCTGGATACCTTACATACAAGAAATAAAGAGAAGATACTGTTACAGGAATGCGTGGAAAGCGGATGTTCCTTTGTGGTGGATAACACAAATCCGACGAGGGCAGACAGAGAGAAATATATTCGAGCCGCAAAGGATAATGGCTATACTATCCATGGATATTACTTTCAGTCATCCGTTTCCGATTGCATTGCAAGGAATAGAAAACGGGAGGGAAAAGCAAGGATACCGGATCGGGCTGTGGCAGGCACACATCGCAAACTGGAACTCCCGGAATATGGGGAAGGCTTCGACGAATTATTTTATGTCAGTATGAAAGATGGTGGCTTTATTGTAGATGAGTGGAAGAAATAGAAAAGTAGAGGAGCGGATATCATGAAATTTGATAATTTTGATAAAGAAATGCGCATTTATGAAGAATCTCTCGACCAGTATATTTTACCTGATATGTATATGGCAGCGCGATTGGATGGCAGGTCTTTTACCAGATTGACAAAGGAAATATGTAAATTTGAAGCTCCGTTTGATATCAAATTCAGGGATTTGATGATAGAAACCGTAAAGTCTCTGATGAATGTCGGATTCCGTATCGTTTACGGATATACCGAAAGTGATGAGATATCCCTTCTGTTTCATCCTGAAGACCATACATTCGGCAGGAAAGTCCGTAAGATTAATACGACCCTGGCAGGAGAAGCAAGCGCTGCGTTTTCGTTGGCATTAGGACAAGCAGCAACATTTGACTGCCGTGTGGTTCCGCTGCCCAATAAAGTAAGAGTTGCAGACTATTTTGTGTGGCGGCAGGAGGACTCACATCGAAATTCCTTAAATGCACACTGCTATTGGGCTCTCCGCAAAGAGGGGAAAAGTCAGAATGATGCTACAATGGAATTAGAAGGAAAGAGCGTTGCATATAAGAATGAACTGCTGTTTCAGAAAGGTATCAATTATAATGAGCTTCCGTCATGGCAGAAGAGAGGAATCGGCGTTTATTTTACAGACGTTCAAAAAGAGGGATTCAATCCGGTGAAAAAGGAAAATGTCATAACACAGAGAAGAGAGTTGTTTGTGGATTATGAGATTCCGCTCGGTGAAGATTACAGGAAATTTGTATTACGGTTTCTTGACAGTGATTGATAGCAAAAAACTTCGGTCAAAACTGACCGAAGTTTTGCTGTCTTTTTAACTATCCAACGCATCCTCTTCGCGGTTATTATACTTTGCAAGAATTTTATGAATCTTTTCTGTCGGCGTATAGATATTGGACATCGACACATCATGATTCATAAAGTTAATAATCGTAGCGATGAACTTACTCATATCTGCTTCCTGATAGTAGGGCTTGTCCTTTAATTCGGGAAGCTGGTAACACATATTTGTTGTAATAATACGGTCAAAATAGCATTTTTCATAAGCTTCATCAAAAGCGTCAAGACCATCGGTGAACAGACCGAAAGTACAGCAGATGAATACACGTTTTGCATTCATTTTTTTCAACTGTTTTGCCGTATCAATCATACTTCCGCCGGAAGAAATCATATCGTCTATGATAATGACGTCTTTACCGTCAATGTTATCACCCAGAAATTCATGTGCGACAATAGGGTTTTTGCCGTTTACGATAGTAGAGTAGTCGCGGCGTTTGTAGAACATACCGGTATCTACGCCAAGTACATTGGCAAAGTAGACGGCTCTGTCAAGCGCGCCCTCATCGGGACTGATAACAATAGTATGGTCTTTATCAATTAATAAATCGCTTTCCGTATGCAGTAACGCTCTCATGAACTGATAATGCGGTGTAAAATTATCAAATCCTTTCAGGGGAACGGAGTTTTGTACACGCGGGTCATGGGCATCAAACGTAATGAAATTCGTTACCCCCATACTCATCAGTTCTTTAATGGCATAAGCACAGTCTAATGACTCCCTGCCGTTTCTTTTGTGCTGTCTGCCTTCATAAAGGAACGGCATAATCACATTGATACGGTGCGCTTTGCCGTTGATTGCCGCAATAATTCTTTTCAAATCCTGATAGTGGTCGTCAGGCGACATATGGTTTGTAAAACCGTTCATCTGATATGTCAGGCTGTGATTGCAGACATCCGTCAGAATAAAGATATCCTTTCCCCTGACAGAAGCATTGAGAATGGCTTTCCCCTCTCCACTGCCGAATCGGGGGCATTCCACCTGTGTCAGATAGTCGTCTTCCATATATCCGAAAAAAGCGGGATCATTTTTGAAACTGTTATTCAGATTCTGCCTGAATTCCACCAGATGATTGTTGATTTTCTGAGCCAGAGATAAGGCTGCACCTGTTGTTAAAATGCTAATTGGAGCAACCGGCATGGCTGTCTTTAGTTGTTCAATATTAGGCATGATATTCTCCAATCTGTAAAAGACATCTCCTTTTCTTTATATCATCATGCCGCCTGCACGTCAAGATTTTTCTATGTTAAGCCATGCAGAAAATTATGCACAATCTGCGCATGAAAGCTTGCTTTCTAAGCGCAAATTGTGCATAATTTTCTATAGAACATAGAAGAACCAAAATGAAGCAAGGCTTTAATACGATTTACTGCCACTGGTATTGGCACAATGAACAAAACGGGGTTCAGGATGCAGTGGCAATTCACCCCTTATTTGTTCATTGTGCCAATACCCTGTGGACAGAAATTGTATTGCGCCGCCAACTCACAAGTTTCGTACTCGATCCAGTAGATTTAGGTACTAAAGGCGCTTTTGGAAAATATATGCAGGACAGTTTGTGCAATCTGCCCTCATAATTTACAAATGCACTTGTAGTAAAGAAAGGAATCAAACTGTACAATGCCGCACACACAACACATCATCAAAACCGTTTACAAAAACTCCATAGCCGAAGAACTGGACATCACCCCCGGAGATATCCTCCTGCAAATCAATGCAAAAGATATCACCGATATTTTCGACTACCAGTATTTAGTGCAGGACGAATACATTGAAGTCTTAATACAAAAACCGGACGGCGAAGAGTGGCTTTTGGAAATCGACAAAGAATATGATGAAGATTTGGGCATAGAATTTGAAAACGGTCTGATGGATGATTACCGTTCCTGTCATAATAAATGTATTTTCTGTTTTATCGACCAGATGCCGAAAGGCATGCGGGATACATTGTATTTTAAAGATGACGATTCCAGACTGTCCTTTTTGCAGGGAAATTATGTGACATTGACGAATATGTCCGACGAGGATATCGAAAGAGTGATACGTTATCACTTATCTCCGATTAATATTTCTTTC
>CAMWMM010000398.1 GCA_947175285.1 uncultured Lachnospiraceae bacterium | reverse complement strand
TTCAATCTAAAAAAAATTTAACTCTACTCAATTAAATGATAATACTGGATTATCAATCACTTTTTCCCTATTGCCATACTTGAATATACTCTGTAGAATTTGGCATCTCAAAACTCCCAAATATGGACAATATATTTCATTAAGCCACTACTCTTGTCATTTTGCACCAGAATATTTTGTATTATTTTATCACCTTCTGTCCAAGAGAACAAGGGACAGAATTGACCAATGCTGATTTAGTCACATAATCAACCGTCGTTCCAACCCACATTTTCATGAATAGCAAGGTACAATCAAAAGCATTGCTGGCATAATAATCAGGAACAAAATACAAAGTAACTATGCAAGATTCCAAGCTCACTCCGAGCTAATCGCAAGAGATGTCCAAATATGTGTGTAAGGTATCTACTTAACACCCTGACATATTCGTATATCATTCAAAACAAATTTTATTGGCACAATAGGTCCAAATTATCCCCCGCTGTTTCCATTAGTCTGCACAGAAATTCTATCTGTTTCTCCGTTTTGTTTTCAAAATACTTCTGAAACCTGCCTCCATCTCCTTTAGCCGAACCAAATAAAAAATAATCTGTTGTAACCTCTAATATCTGTGCTATCTCCATCAGTTTATCTACAGAACAGGATGTTTCCCCGTTCTCAATCCGCTGTAGCTGCCGTTCACCAGTATAATCCAGCTTCTCCGCCAGCTTACACTGCGTCATTCCCCGCAGACTCCTTATTTCCTTTATCCTGCTCCCTACTGCTTTCTTATCATAATACTGCATTACGCACTCTTTTCCGACGTCTGTTTATTTGCTCAAGCTTCTCCTATTTTACAACAGACATGCTATTTTTAAGAGTGACTAAACCAGCTATTTCAGGTGGAATATTGTACACTTTTTAAACGTAATTCTGGAAAATACCCCCAATATAAAGTCCGACCATTGATGAGGCCATAGACCATTTGGCGCTTGTGTTGTCAGCGGAACAGTAAAAAGACAAGACTGCTAATCACTAAGATAGCAGTCCTGCCCTTTTAGAAGCTGTTCCACCATATGCAGGACAAATTCTATTTCACTCTCACTCCTCTTGAATACCATAAAGGTAAATCGTTCTATGTACTTCTCCGACTGCTCACTGTTTATAAGTGCATATGGAGAGGTTTCCAAAGCCTGCACGATACCAAGGTATGTGTCGAGGCTCATTGATCGCCTCCCAAGTTCTATGCTCTTGACTGTATCCACGGATATGTCAGCCTTCTCCGCAAGTTCCGCCTGCGTAATGTGCATTCTTTCACGTTCCCTTTTGATGTTGTCAGCTATAATTTTGTATAAGTCTTTTCTGCTATCCATTGTCTGCCCTTTCTGATTTTTAACAAACTATTCAGAAGAACCGCAACCATGACATAACATCATTGTTCAACTTCAAAAAGGAAATTGCAGACTCCGCGGATTGCATCAGAATTTGTGATGCAGAAGATGAGCATTCAGACAAGTCATAGTCATAAGTTATTTCTGGACAGTTTCCAAACTGCATCTGACTGAATCCATTTATCAGACACGCCATGGGACAGTATAACAGAAAAAAATATGAAATCCGGCAAAGTGTAACAACTTGTCGATTAAGTGTAATATTTTGTTGTTATCTTACCTGCAATCAAGAAAACAGCCACCAATACAAGACTGCTGTACCCTGCATAAAAATAATCCAGCCTGTCTATGCAGTACAGCGTCACAAGAGTGCACACCTGCCACCCTGCAATGCAGCGGCTCATTCTCCTGCAATAACCCCATTCCTCCTCATCAAGTGGTTTGTTGATGCTCTCCACGGGGCTTAAAGCCAGTATTACCACTGCCGCAGCAATGCTGCTTATGATAACTACCTCAAAGGGAAGCTTCACTGCCCAGTCACACAGATATGCCGGGATAAATAAAATCAATATTGACGCAATAAAACATCTTTTCTTGCCTTTGCAATGTATGCCTCCACAGAAACTTCTAAGCGTCCCGTAAAAAAACAAAAAGACTAGGATATTTCCCAGTCTCCCTGTTACCAGTCCGAATATGAGGGACGCCAGAATGTTTCCTGCAACTGTTATGCCATTCTCTATCCCGTATCTGTACAGTCCGGCATCGCTCTCCGATATAATGCCCCTGCAGAGCAGTGTTACGGTGATCTTCTCTACCAATGCTGATGCCACCTTCATATTGCTGCCTCCCTCAACCCCTACGTAACTTATCCGCACCGTCGGGCAATTTATCTTGTCCGAGCACAAACCAGCAGCATGTACGCACATTAACTGATGTCACCTTCAGAGCTGCCGACGCAATACCTTTCAGTACCATGTCACCCAGCCTGTCCATTTTCCCGCTCACTGTCACATTCAAATTTTTCATAATTTCTGTTCTCCTTTTTATTTTGGAAGCTGTAGAAAAGTAACTTGTGCATATCAAACGTATTATTTTCTACAGCTCCGCTCTGTCATGAGTTTCTTAATGCATTTTCCCATGCATTCCACAGTATAACACATAAAACATGATATTTTTTCAAAGTGTAACAGATTGTCGGTTAAGTGTAATATTTTGTTGAATTGCCATCATTTCTTTTAGGGGTAGGCACTAAATAAAACAAATTTTTGCACTTTGTGAAACAGCCTTTCTCTTCCTACACTCTAATAGCAACTAGGCAGTTTTCCTATCTTCCTGCGGGCTGATACTCCCTACGCAATTATCATTCCGCTATTTAATATCATGCAGATCCCTCTCCTTTGTACCAATACCATACAGCATTGCCGAAGCTTCAAAAGTCATTCCCTTATCCGTAAACTGAATAACACCATTATACTTTTCCACTACCCTGCGGACACTTGCAATACCGTGACCATGGCTGTATATATCTTCCTTTGTAGTCTTGAAATGTTTATTTTTCCTGTTTTCCTTGCTATTTGTGATCACCAGCAGCAATTTCCCAGATTGATACTTATTTTCGATCCTGATAAACCAGTCTTTTTCCGGAATTTTCCTACAGGCTTCTATGGCATTGTCAAGCAGGTTCCCGTACAACACGCCAGTATCACCATAGTCGATTTCCAGCTGTTTCGGTATGAGGATCAAAGAATCCACTTTTATACCTTCTGCTTTTGCCATGCCAAGTTTAATACGTAGAACCGTGTCAACTGAAGGATTGACTGAATAATTGTCAGCATCAATCTGTTCAAGTTCATTACAAAGTATTTTAATCTGCTCCTGCAATGTCTCTATATCACCTGCCACAATCAGATGGTGAAGACCGAACAGCTTGTTCTTCAGGTCATGTTTCAGCTTCTGCACATACTCATTACGTTTCTCCGCCTCGGCGTAATAAATTTCCTTATAACGCATTTCTTCTATATATAATTCGTCTTCATGCTGCTTTTTGACAAGAAAACTGACCCTTTCAATCATGTAAAGCATAAAATAATAAGTCAATGCGATAGAGCCAATGACACTGATACACATAAGCTTGCTTTTTACACTGTCTGTCTCCATGGAAAGGATCGTGATAAAGCAGCAGTTCACAACTGCAAAAGCAAAGACCAGCACAAGCACGCCCACAATTTCCTTTGGAAGTTTCAGGAGATTCAGGTTTTTCCGGGACAGAAACCTACAAAGAAGAAAAATAACATTTCCCCGGATAAATGCACAGAGTGCTGTAACAAGATAGTATAGATATATGGGACTTTTCCCAGAAATGTTGTGCAGTGCATACAGCAGCAATACCCCAACAGGCTCAATCACAATGCCCGTTCCCGTAAACACTATGACACTCGCAACCTTTGAACCTGCATTTCCTTCAAAAAATAATGTTACAATTGCCAGAACCAACACCAAGATTAGCAGGTTTAGATACGGTTTTTCTCCCACATCAAACTGTGCCATACTGCTGCCAGAAGGATAAGCGCACAGGCACAGGCTGGTTCCGAGACATGCCTTCTTTTTCTAAAAGTACGCAGATAATACCAGAATACAGCGAGATCAAACAAACTGATACAAAATTGTATGAGATATTTGATTATCATATCATTCTCCTCATAAATTCCATATGTTTTTCTTTCAGTTCCTGTTTATGGGTGCGGGCCACCAACAGACGCTCCCCGTTGTCCATGACTGCCTCGTCTCCCCCTATTGCATGAAGATGTTCCATGTTGATAATGTACGACATACGGATATGTATAAATACCCTGTTGTCAAGCTGTTCCCATATCTCACTGACTGTCATATTTGTTTGAAAATTCTCCGTGATTGTGTGGATGACCGCCTGACGCCCTTTCTTTTCAATATAAAGAATGTCGTCACAGCTTACCCCGAATTGATCCTTGCGAAAATGAAAGACAAAATCCTTTTTTACCATCTCGAGATACTTCATGGCTCTCAATAAAACGGACTCAAGTTTTTCTGTAGTGACTGGCTTTGATATGTAATCAAAGGTGATAACACTGAATACGTCCATAACATACTGGGCATGACCTGTCAGAAACACAAACAGCGCTTTCGAATCACTTTTTCGTACCTCTTTTGCCAATTCCAGTCCTGTCATGTCTGGCATTTCAATATCAAAAATATATAGTTGATAATTTTCCCTGTGTAAGTCTATACATTCCAGAAGTTCCTCTGCGCTGAAATACACGTCGTATTCAAACTGATAACGATTCAGCTCATCAAGAGCGGCTTCCATTCGCTCTATGTCTATCCTGCTGTCATCGCATATGGCAATTTTTAGCATTTACACTCCCTCTTTCTTAAAGCCGTAAAAAATGGGAACTCCCTGTCCTTTTCTAAGTATACGCTAAATATACGAAATCACTTTATGTTTCTATTTTCATCCAAAGACGACACTAACTA
>CAMWMM010000397.1 GCA_947175285.1 uncultured Lachnospiraceae bacterium | reverse complement strand
GATATTTCGGAAGAAATTGAAAATGAAATAGCTGTTTTGTATACGGAGATAGAGTCGGCAGCACTTGACGGGGATATAGAGAACACGGCCAGGTTGTGTGGTCGGATGGAGGAACTTTTGAGAGAAAGGGACAAAATATGCAAGTACGGGAAATGAGGAGAGCATAGAGTATGTCTGTATTGATATGTAAAATGTGCGGCGGTAATCTGGAAATCACAGAGGGAATGACGACCGTAAGGTGCCCTTACTGCGGAACAAATCAGACACTGCCGAAGGCTGGTAATGAGCAGCGGCTCAGGCTTTATGACAGAGCGAATCATTTCCGGCGCAGTAATGATTATGATAAGGCGATGGCTGTGTACGAACAGATCTTAAATGAGGATCAGACGGACAGCGAAGCATATTGGTCTATCGTTTTATGCCGTTACGGAATTGAGTATGTGGAAGATCCGGTGACGCATCAAAGGATTCCGACTGTCAATCGTATGCAGTACACTTCTGTTTTAGCGGACGAAGACTACAAAGCAGCGCTTCGTTATGCCGATGCTTTTCAGGCAGAAATTTATGAACAGGAAGCGAAGACTATAGATACCATTCAGAGAGGGATCCTTCAGGTATCACAGAGAGAAGCACCTTACGATGTTTTTATCTGTTGCAAGGAAACGGATGAGGACGGAAACCGGACGAAGGACAGTGTGCTTGCCGATGAGCTTTATTATGAATTAACACGAAATAATTTTAAAGTATTTTGGGCGAGAATCACGCTTCAGGATAAACTAGGAACGGCATATGAACCATACATATTTGCGGCACTCCAATCTGCTGAAGTTATGATTGTCATAGGAACTGCGCCGGAGAATTTTCAGGCAGTGTGGGTACGAAATGAGTGGAGCCGGTATCTTTCTTTGATGAAGCGTGGGGAGAAGAAGGTGTTGATTCCGGCATACCGTGATATGGATCCCTATGATCTGCCGAAGGAATTTTCTCATTTACAGGCATTAGATATGTCCAGATTAGGGTTTGTGCAGGATCTGGTGTACAGCATTAAGAGAATTCCGGAGAAACCAAAAGAGCATAAGTCAGAAGGGAAATCTTTTGCTTGGAAGATAGGAGTTACGTTTGGAATCGTTTTGGTTGCAATCCTTATGTTTATAGATCTTAAAAACACCTTTCAGCGGTGGGAAAGGGCTCGTGAGCAAAGAACAGAAACGGTGCAGAGCGATGAACTCAAAAAGACGGAAGAAACTGTCGCTGTACCGGATAGCAGTCAGAGGCTGAAAATTCCGCAGGCGTATGAGGAAGAAAAAAATGACGGGTTTACGGGCGTTTTGGAACAGTTTGTTTCAAGTGTTTATCAGTGTGCGGCAAAAGATGTTTCCGATAGTCAGTTAGCAAAGATACAACAGCTTGTGATAGACCGCGATGGGGGAGTGTGGCAGGTCGGTTACAGTTTTGAAGCGCCCATCGGGGCCGAAACTTCCGCGGAGAATCTGGAGGACCAGCTTGTTTGGATCACAATTCCCATAGAAGAAAAGCTGAACCTGAGCAGTTTATATCGGTTTACAAATCTAAAAAGACTGGACGTAGATTATGTAATTGATGCCAAAGATATCAAGGGATTGCACCTTGAGAGTATCAGTGCATATTTTGATAATCCGGCGGAAGCAGCGGAGATATTGGATAATCCGGCGGATATCAGGGAATTGAGATTTAACGCCGGAACAGATAGTCTGGACGGAATCGAATTATTTGAGAATCTGGAAACACTTTATATTGATTATTTGGAAGTTGACAATATTGACGCGCTGATTCACTTAGAGCATTTGAAGAACCTTACGTTGAGATGTTATGAAAATGTGACAGATTTTACAGTCCTTGAGAAATTTTCAGAATTGGAAATGCTTTCCTTAGAAGCGGAGGAACTAAAGAACCTTGATTTCGTCAGTGGGTTGAAGAAACTGAATACTCTGTCAATTGCCGGGGGAAAACTAAGAAGCCTTTCCGGTTTGGAGAACTGTACGGCATTAAAGTCTTTATCAATCACATATTGCGTGGAACTAAATGATGTGAGTGCAGTATCAGAACTTCACAATTTACAAGAGCTCGTTCTGGATGTACCATATGGATGTCCCGAACCGAAATTAGACAAACTGACAGGAATAAAGAAGCTATCGCTTGGGCAGTTTGAAAATCTTTCTTTTTTACAGAATATGCCGGATTTAGAGGAACTTCAGTTAGATGGCTGTATACTGCCAAAGGGGATGGACTTGACAAATCTCAACTCTTTAAAGGCGCTTTCCTGTACTTCCTATGCAACTGAGCCGTTAGATATCGATGTGATAGAATCTTTTGAAATGTTGGAGCGTCTGAATCTGCAGGGCTCAGAGACTTACGATGACATATCGGGAGTTTTTCGGATGCCGAATCTGAAAGAATTGAATATCAGCGGTATGCAATGTGAAATTGATTTTGATGCCATAACAGAAAACTCTACACTGGAAATCCTGTATATGGACGATATGTATTTGTATAAAAATGTGTGGGTAGAGGAGTATGCGTCGGGGATCACCAGTGCAGGCTGGGATGAGGTGATATTAGATGAACATATGGAATTTATCCAAAAATTTCCTGAACTGAAAGAACTTTATTTGAGAGAAAACGGATTGACAGATCTTTCTTTTACCGAAGGATTGTCAGCGTTAGAAGTTCTGGATGTTTCGGATAATTATATCACGCAGCTAAGACCGCTTGCGAAACTGCCTTCCTTGCAAAAAGTGATCTGTGCGGGTAATCCGCTTAAAAATGAGAAAGTGCTTAATGACTCTGTGTTGATTATCAAGGAAGCAGAAAGTAAGTAGATATTAAATTAAAAATTTAATAAAAATTTTTATTAAGAAAGGAATAAATTATGAAAAGAACAAGAAAAAATGTAATGGCAGTAATTATCATCCTTGCACTGATGCTTGTAGGATGCGGCAGCAAGGAAGTAGTTATGAAGGAATTTACTTCCGAAGATCAGATCGTAAGCATCCGGATGAATGAGGAGTGGAACAAAGAGGACATGGGAACCGGAAGCGAGGGTTGGATTGGAGCGACCAGCAAGAATGGTTCAGAAGGCGTTGTTGTGATGCAGGTGCCCAAAAATCTCTATGGTGCAAATGTCACGGATATGGATAGCTGGAAAGAGTTGATCAATGCTTCCTATACATTGTCGGAAATGAAATTGATTGACAATCCGTCTGTTCCGGGGATGGACGTATCGGAAACCTATAGTTGTACAATGTCGCTGGACGGTGTCAAGGGCGAAGGGTATATTTTATATGGCGAGACAGAGTATGCTTATTACAGCATTCTGTATGTAGCTGCAAAAATGAATGCAGCGAAGACAGAGTATTTCAACAAAGTGTGTGCATCTTTTACGGAAACAGCGCCGGAAATTGAAGATTTATCTTCAATAGAGAATACGGAAACGATTCAGTGGTTTAATAATACATGTGCTGTTTTGACAGCGGCTAACCAATGGGATTACACCATGTTTGGAGGACTGCCGGCAAATGATACCAGTAAAAGCATGATTGAAAATCTTTTGAGTGAATGGTGGGATGTTACGGATCATGAGAGTGCGGAAGAGACGATGGATTGGCTTTTGGGAGAAGGCCATCGGGTTTCCTTTGCAGAGGATATGGATTTTCTGGCAGAAAACGGACTTGCAGATGTCGCTGAAGAGGACAGGGTTGACATGATTCTTGATAATTTCGATGTAGATGAGGAAGGGGCGCGCAGTTATGCAGATTGGTTTGCATTTTATGAGCAATACGGTCCGGATGCAGCAGCAGGTTGGGATTACAGTCGTGCTATGTCGCTTCTTGGCTACTATTATCTTGCAGGATATTATACTGAGGAAGAGGCTTTGAATAAATCACTGGAGACAGCGAAAGTCATTCAGGGAACCTTTGATTCGTGGGACAGTTTTATGGAAAGTTATTTTGTAGGATATGAATACTGGTCAGGGGAAAGCAGCGATGACCGGCGCGAACTATATGAAGAGATCAAAACAGCATCTGATAGTCCTTTTTCGCTGGATTGGGGAATGACATTGGAGAAAAGCTGGTAAGAAAGGAGGGAAGAGGAAGGATGTATGAAACAATAGAATTAATTACTACTGTTGTGTTTTTAGTAGTCGCAGTCATTTGTGTTGTCATGAACATCAAAAAGAAGAAGAAAAAAGATGATGACAAGTAATCAAAAGTGGATGCTGCCGTATGAATGATTCAATAAATCATGGATGCGGCAGCGTCTTTTTGCCTGTAAAATTGTTCGCATTTTGTTGTTTATTGTAATATGTTGATTTTGTAGTAAAATAGATAATATACGGATGAGGAATGTGGAGGATTGAAAGTATGGTAAACAAGGCTGAGTTTAAAAAGCTAATAACTATTTAGTAGAAATCATAAAAACAATTTATACATATAAGGTGTGTAGTAGCCTACAATAATGAGGTCCTATTTGCCGGAAATGTCGGTTCAATAAGGGGAAAATTCCATGTAAACGAAGTAACAGGTTTTTCATATAAAAGAGTGATGATTTATGAGGAGAAAATTATATAAGAATGGAGATATTAAAATGCCAAAGAAGAAAAAAGAAGAATATGAACCGTTGTTAAAAAAAATCTTTAATATTAATTCTATAAGTATTGCTATAATAATTTTAGTATTGATTCTTGGTACATTTTTTAATTTAAGTGATTTTTTTAAAAGCATAGGACTTTCAATGGAGCATTTGATTGAATTGGCGCTTTTTTGTTTTTTGATGTTATATGCAAGCATTTCATATGAATTGCATGAGTTAGAAAAGAAAATAAGTATTTTAAAGGACAATGAAATACTAG
>CAMWMM010000396.1 GCA_947175285.1 uncultured Lachnospiraceae bacterium | reverse complement strand
GAGTAATACAGTTAATCCACTCAAACCCTTCCCATGAATCATCTTTCTGATACATCGCCGGAAGCGTCGTATACATTTTATTTAAGTCCGCAACTAACTTATTTAACTTCTTATGCTCTGCATTCTCTAACAATTCCCACTCAACGGCACGGGCTTCATTCCATTCATCATATTCGCCGATATCCTGTCCCATGAAAAGCAGTTTCTTTCCGGGATGTGTCATCAGATACGCATAAGTCAGACGTAAGTTGGCAAACTGATCATTCCGCTCTCCCGGCATCTTACCGAGCATCGTTGCTTTCCCATGCACAACTTCATCATGAGAAAAGACAAGAACAAAATTCTCACTATACGCATAAATCATGCTGAATGTCAAATTGTTATGACAGCCGGAACGGAAATACGGGTCATTCTTAATATAGCTTAAATAATCATTCATAAAGCCCATATTCCACTTTAAGTCAAATCCAAGGCCGTCGTCATCAAGGCTTCCTGTCACTTTAGGCCATGCAGTAGATTCCTCAGCGATTAACAGCACATCTTCATCTCTTTTTTTCACAATGGAATTCAGATGTTTTAAAAACTCTACCGCCTCTAAATTCTCATTGCCGCCGTACATATTAGCCACCCATTCCCCGTCGTTCTTACCATAGTCCAGATACAGCATGGAAGCAACTGCGTCCATACGGATACCGTCCGCATGATACTGTTCAATCCAGTAAAGTGCATTGGCAATCAGATAGTTTGTCACTTCCGGCCGTCCGTAATTATAGATAAGCGTTCCCCAATGCGGATGGCTTCCCTTGCGCGGGTCCATATGTTCATACAGACATGTCCCGTCAAAATTGGATAAGCCGTAAGTATCTCTCGGGAAATGTGCCGGTACCCAGTCTAAAATAACGCCAATATCCGCTTTATGCAGTTCATTCATAAAATACATGAAGTCCTGCGCCGTACCATATCTGGAAGTTGGTGCATAATAACCGATAACCTGATATCCCCAGGAACCGTCTAACGGATGCTCCATAACCGGCATCAACTCAATATGGGTATAGTTCATCTTCTTTACATAATCAATAATTTTAGGCGCAAGTTCTCTGTAATTCAAATACGGTCTGTCGTCCTCCGGTTTTGCAAAAGAACCCAGATACAGCTCATAAATACTGATAGGGGAATTTGTCTCGTGAAGTTTTTTACGTTTTTTCATCCACTTCGTATCTTCCCATTCAAAATTATCCAAGCTTCTGACAACGGAAGCAGACTCCGGACGAAGCTGCTGTCCGAAAGCGTAAGGATCCGCTTTTAGATATGTCAAGCCGCCTTTTACTTTCAACTCAAATTTATAGCAGTCTCCTGCCTTAACTCCCGGAATGAAAACTTCAAAAATACCGGAATCCCACAATCTTCTCATCTGATGCGCTCTGCCGTCCCAACCGTTAAAATCACCTACCGTACTGACACGTACCGCATTCGGCGCCCATACCGCAAAATAAACACCGTCCACGCCGTCTATCGTCATCGGGTGTGCGCCCAGTTTTTCATATATCGTATAATGAATGCCTGCGTTGAATTTCTCCGTATCACGTTTTGTAATCTGCGGCTTAAAATTATAGGCATCCTTAATTTTCTTTAAAGAACCGTCCTCATACTCCGCAATATATTCATAGGGAAAAACGGTCTTTCCGGGAATCAGCGCCGCAAAATAACCATCTTCATCCACACACTCCATTAAATAGCTTTTATCGCCTGTTTCCGGTTGAATGCGTACTTTTTTCGCCCCCGGCAAAAAAGCCTGAATTACAATATTGCTTCCGGACACATGCGCTCCTAAAATCTGATGCGGATTATCCTCTTCCGAATAAATAATGCCCTCAATAGCTGCCCAGTTCATTAATTTATATAACTTTTTGTTCATGCGAATCCTCCATTCTCATTCCGGTTTCTATTCATTTAATAAATGTATCAAAAGTCCGCTGCGCAGCTTTGGTTCAAACCACGTTGATTTCGGCGGCATTAATTTTCCCGCATCGGAAACGGCAAAAAGTTCGTGAATATCTGTCGGATACATGGCGAATGCTGCTTTGCAGTCCGTCTTTACCCTTTTTTCCAACTCACTGATACCGCGGATTCCGCCGACAAAATCAATCCGCCCGTCGCTTTTGGGGTCTAAAATGCCAAGAACCGGCTCTAATAAATGATTTTGCAGCACAGCAACATCGAAATCTTTCACCGGGTCGCCGGAAAGCATTTCCGGTTTTACCGACAGCTTATACCATGTATCTTTTAAATACATGCCGATTTCACCTTTTTTCGCAGGATGGTATGGCGTGCTGCCTATTTCTTCCGTCTGAAAGATTTCTTTCGTTTTTGCTAAGAATTCTTCTTCCGTATATCCGTTCAGTGACTTTACCACTCTGTTATAATCCATGATATATAACTGGTCATCCGGGAAAATGACAGACAGAAAATAATTAAATTCCTCTTTTCCCGTATAATCAGGATTCTGCTCCCTGCGTTTTTCGGAAACCCTGACCGCAGAAGCGCATCTGTGATGACCGTCTGCAATATAGACCGTATCTACCTGGGCAAATCCCTCTTTTATCGTCCGCACCGACTGTTCATCATCAATCACCCACAAACGATGGATAATGCCGTCATCCGCCGTAAAATCATAAAGCGGCTGTTTCTTCATCGCTTCCTCTACCTGATTCTGAATGTCGTCCCTGCGTCTGTATGTCAGAAAAATCGGTCCTGTCTGTGCATTACAGACATCCACATGACGGATTCTGTCAGCCTCTTTCTCCGCTCTGGTATTCTCATGCTTCTTAATAACCTGATTCTCATAATCATCTACGGAAGCACAGGCGGCGATTCCGGTCTGCGACCTGCCGTTCATCACAAGCTCATAGACATAATAAGCAGGCTTATCCTCCATGACAAATTCGCCCTGTTTTATCATTTCCTGCAGCATTTCCCGGGCTTTGTCATACACTTCCGGCGCATACATATCATAGTCCTCCGGGAACTGTGTCTCCGGTCTGTCAATCCGCAGAAAAGAAAACTCATCTCCTGTTACCTTTTTTCTGGCTTCCTCTCTGCTGTAAACATCGTATGGTAATGCCGCAATTTTTTCTACCAAGTCTGTCCTTGGTCTTAAAGCCTTAAATGGAATTATATCAGCCATGTTTTTTCTCCGATTTTCTTTTATTATGTAATTACTAAATCTATCTCATATTTTATCAAAAATGCCTGTACAGCACAAGCATTCAATGTTAAAATAACACTGTTTGGAAAGAAAGGAAGTGAGAGGATGACTCCGGAACACGCTGAAATTCTTAGTAAAATCAATTCTTATGCGGAAAAAACACTGGCGGATATCGACCCGCAGAAAACACCGATTTCCTATCAGCTTGAAACATTAAAACCTGTTATGGAGGAAATTGCCAAAGAAAAAGGAATGTCCGTAGAAGATGTATTTATTCTTTATATGGACCTTGCAAGTGAAGTTGCCGTAAAGGCAGAAACGCAGTTTCAGTCGGAATTGCGTGACAGCGGATTGGCATGACAGCCTACCATATCAAGCAAGCAAAAAGGCGCTTCCGAAAAGTATTACTTCTCAGGAACGCCTTTATTTATCTTGTGCTTTTTACTTGATAACTCTTACACGGAAAACGCCTTCTATGGATTCTAACTTCTTAATGATATCTTCGGAAGCCGGTACTTCAATGTCAAGCATTGTATATGCCACCTCTCCCTTGGACTTATTTGTCATATCGGAAATATTAATGTTGTTATCACCGAAACATGCAGTGAATTTGGTAATCATATTAGCTATGTTCTTATGGAAAATGGCAATACGTCCTGCCTGTGTGCAGATTCCCATATCGCATTTCGGATAGTTGACGCTGTTGATAATATTTCCGTTTTCCAGATAGTCCATCAATTCCTTTACCGCCATCTTTGCACAGTTATCCTCGGATTCCTCCGTAGATGCGCCAAGATGCGGAATCACGATACAGCCCTCTTTTCCTGCCGTTACAGGGTTCGGGAAATCTGATACATATTTGCGGATTCTGCCGGATGCAATACCATCCAGAACAGCTTTTTCATCCACAAGCAAGTCTCTTGCAAAGTTTAACAAAATCACGCCGTCTTTCATCTTGTCAATTGCATCTTTATTTATCATGCCTTTGGTCGCATCCATAAGCGGTACATGAATCGTAATAATATCACAGTTTTCATAGATTTCATCCACGCTCAGGGCATGCTTTACGTCGCGGCTCAAATTCCATGCCGCGTCAACGGAAACATACGGGTCATATCCATACACCTGCATACCTAAATGCTTTGCTACATTGGCAACTTTTACACCGATTGCGCCAAGTCCGATAATACCGAGTTTTTTATCATAAACTTCTGTTCCGGCAAAATTCTTCTTTGCTTTCTCCGCTGTTTTGGCGATATTTTCATCACTCTGGTTGTCCAGCACCCATTCAATACCGCCTACCACATCTCTGGAAGCAAGAAGCATACCTGCAATCACAAGTTCTTTAACGCCGTTAGCGTTAGCGCCCGGTGTATTGAATACAACGATACCTTTTTCCGCACATTTATCAAGCGGAATATTATTGACGCCTGCTCCTGCTCTTGCTACGGCAAGCAGATTGTCCGGCAGTTCCATGTCGTGCATGGATGCACTTCTGACAAGAATACCGTCCGCTTCCTGTATATTTTCTGTCTGTGTATACTGTGCACTGAAATTCTCAATTCCTACTTTCGATATAGGATTTAAACAATGATATTTAAACATTTTGTCCTACATTCTTATGAGTTCTCTTTCTAGAAGTCTCTCATAAAAGCAACATTTTATCTACGCCCACAAACGGCATTG
>CAMWMM010000395.1 GCA_947175285.1 uncultured Lachnospiraceae bacterium | reverse complement strand
CCCCCCCCCAAACCCCCCCCCCCCCCCCACCCCCCCCTTCACCTTCCTGGGACTGTATACGATATAATTCGATATAAAGAGACAACAGCAGCCCTTTAGCCGAAAACTGATAGCCAATCTGCTCTTCCTTAAGTTCACGCAGAATAAGAGTTAGCAGTTGATACACGGTAGGATATTGCTCTTTATGCAAAATATATTTAAAGTTCTTAAATGCATAAGGCGGCAGGTCATAGTTTTTCCATGCAGAGGGAAGTGAATGCCTGAAAAACTCTTTCGGATCTATATAAAGATAAGACCAGAGACTTGCCACACCCGGACTACTGTATGTCGTATGCGGTACATTTCTGGGAATAATGGTAATATCTCCCTCATGGAACGGAACACGTTCCCCATAAAACTCCATATAACCACCGTCAGAATGACAGATTCCGATTTCCAGACAGTTGTGAAAATGCAGTCTGCCGCTCGGTACATCCGAAATTCTCCAATGTTCACCGGTCAGCAGTAAAATCGGGAAATGCGGCGGAAGATAATAGTTTCTATATTCAGTTATGGTGTTGCCGGACTTTGCCATATTCTTTTTACCTTCATCCTTTTCGTGTATAACTGACAATATTATAAGACATTTGTGCGGAAATTGCTATCCTAAAATATTTCCTGCTTAATAAGTTTGCAATATACTTTGTTTCCGAACTATGGTATACTACAATTAAAAATTAGTTTCTATCTTATGGGAGGTGAGTATCATGCCAACTACCAATTTGGAGATTACACAAAAAGCAATGGAAGACTTTATCAAAATCCAGAGACATATGTTAATTGCACGTAAAGAAAATGCTACGGAGACATATAGCAGTCTAAAAAAAGAATATTTATATTTAAAGAGTTTCCTTAATGTCGCTGGTGTCAATCTGACTGATATTGACGACATCAAAGAATAAAAGCTGCCGCACAAAACTGTGCGGCAGCCTTCATGTAAGCTTAATACTGTTACAAAACCAAGATTAGTTCATCTTTGTTGTGTTACCTGCATTGAAAGCATCCAGTCTTTCATCTGCGATTTCCTGGAAACCTGCATCCATATATTTCTGAGTTAACTCTTCATACTTAGCTTCAAACTCGTCCGGGCTGCACATGGTCAGTGTATCATAATACTCTGTCCATAAGGATGCAAGCGTTCCGGAATACTCGGATACGGAATCAAGCGCTACTGCGAAGATCGCATCTGTACAAGCATAATCTGTTGTTGAAATCTCAACACGTTTGTTGTAGTAATCAATAACATCCTGTGTGAAATCCTGAGGAAGTCCCGTAGGTGTTGTTGCTGCGATAATCTCTTCGATCGTACCTGCATTTCTGCTCTCGATAGTTACACACCAGTAGTCTTTGTTGTTGTTAAAGCCCTGTTTGTATTCACCTTCGTAATCTGCTACAGATACCGGCAGACCATTCTCAACTGTATAGTTCTCGCCTTCAACACCCCACTGGAAGTTAAACAAATTATCTTCCTGTGTCATCCACTCCATGTACATCCATGCAGCTTTTAACTCATCTTCAGAAGCCTGAGAAGAGAAGCAAATAATCATACCAAACGGGTTATCTGTACGGTATCCGTAGGAACCTGCATACTCTGCATCAGCCGGAACAACAGCTAACTCTGCATCCGGATTGTTCTCATAGAAAGATGTTAAGAAATCCATGTTTGCGGAAATATACTGGCTGTAGTTGAATGCCTTACCATTGATGAAGTCAGCTTTCCATGTTTCATCATCAGTAATATAGTATTCCGGATTTGTAATTCCTAAGTTATACAACTCGTTTGATGTCTGTAAATATTTCTTAGTAGGCTCCCAGTTCATCGGTACAACATTATAATCGCCGTACATTACCCACTCTTCTTCGTTAAGAGGATAGGTTCTGAAACCGTAGTTCTGTGTATCCGCACCAACTGCTACCATTTTGTTAGTAACTACAGGGCTTCCCGGATATTCACAAATGCCGGCTTCTTTAATCTTTGTAAGAGCATCTACTAAATCAGCATATGTCTTAGGCACTTCGTTATAACCAACTTCTTTCAACCAATCCATACGAACGAAGTTCTGGTATGTATAAGTTGTGTTATAGTAAGGTCTTAAAGCCAGTGCGAAGTATGTTTCGCCGCCCATTTCCGTATAAGGAATCTGGTTGTTGTCTACCATTCTCTGATAATAAGTAGGAGCAACCTGTGCGAATTCATTCAGATCATAGGTGGTCAGATATCCATCGTTAGCCCACTGTGCAACCTTAGGATAATCGTATTCCATTAAGATTGTCGGCAGATCATCTGCTGCTGCAAGGAGCGCATAGTCTGTCATAACATCTGTTCTGGTAATCGGTACATACTGTACAGTAATGTTGTACTGGTCACCGAAGTTTTCCTGAATCCATTTGGTCCAGTAGTTGTCATCAACAGTCGGTACACCTTCTACACCTCTGTCGTAAACGGCTACTTTCAATGTTACGTTGTCAGCAAATGGTTCCCAGCTGTCCATACCTGCTCCACCTGCTGCGGGCTCTGTTGCAGTATCTGTGGAAGCTGAACTGTTATCTGCTGCTGTGTTACTTGTTGAATTGTCTGTCGTTGTCTGTGAATCTGAGGAGCTGGATGAATCGGATGAGTCAGAGCCGCTGTTACCACAACCACTGAGCAGACCCATTAACATCGTTCCTGTCAACGCAAACGCCAACACTTTCCGAAGAACGTTCTTCTTCATAATAAATCCTCCTTTTCATAAAATATGATTTTTCTATAGTTAATCCGCTTATGCGGAGAACTACCTAACCTGCAATGTTTGAGCTGAACGATAGTTCGCTCAAACTTGCGGCTAAAAATCTCTGATTTTTAGCCTTTGACCGCTCCTACCATCGCACCCTTAACGAAATATTTCTGTAAGAACGGATAGATGATAATAATCGGAATCGTTACAAACATAATCGATGCAGCCTGCAATACTTCCGGCGTACTTGTTACTGCTGCTGCCTCAGACAATGTCGTCGTCTGTGCTTCCGTAGCGGATGCAACCATCTGATACAGTTTGTACTGAACCATTTTCAGATTATCGCTTCTGATATAGTACTGGTTATCTGCATATGCATTCCAACGTCCTACCGCATAGAACAAAGATAATGTTGCGATAATCGGTTTGGACAGCGGTAATACAATTTTCCATAAAATCTGTAAATTTGATGCGCCATCCAGAAAAGCAGATTCTTCCAAACTGTCCGGTATACTTGTCTGAAGATAAGTTTTCATAATCAGCATATTATATGGTGAATAAATCAAAGGCCAAATCAATACCCACATATTATCCAAAAGCTTCAAATCTTTGAACAACAAATAGGTAGGAATCAGACCTGCCGTGAAATACATAGGAACCATCAGCAGGAAAGTAAATACTTTTTTACCTTTTAATCTTTTCTTAGATAACGGATAAGCTGCACAAGTACATGCAACCATACCGAGCAGTGTGAATATTGCCGTTACCACTACGCTGTATCCCATTGCCCGAACCATGGAACCATCTTTAAACAAGGATACATATGCATCAAATGTAATTTCTTTCGGTATTAGATAAACCTGTTTTGCCAGTACCGCACTGTTACTGGAAATGGACTTTGCTGCCAAATAGATGAAGGGCAGAATACAGGTAAGACACAAGAGCCCCAAAACTAACATAATCAATCCATCACTAACACGAAATTTATTTATCGCCCGGCTTCCATCGGGTGTCATTTCTTCAGCATTTGCCGCTTTATTTTTAGCCATCTTCATCCCTCCTTATAACAGACCTTCTTCACCAAGCACCTTGGCAAATTTATCGGCTGCAAGTACTAAGATAACACCAATTACGGACTGGAACAGACCTACCGCCGTAGCCATAGAAAACTGTGAATTTCCAAGACCTTTCTCATATATGTAGATAGCAAGCTGGTATTGGAAGTCTTTAACCTGTGAATTTCCAAAAACAGCAAGTCTCTCGTAGTTACTGTTCATAACACGTCCTAAGTTGATGATAAGGAGTGTGATAATTGTCGGCTTAATACCCGGAAGGGTTATGTGCCACATACGTTTCCATCTGCCTGCACCGTCAATCATTGCCGCCTCATACTGATCGCCGCTGATACTGGTGATACCGGCAAGATACATGATAGTTCCCCATCCCATTGTCTGCCATACGCCAATCAGCAGGTAGGTAACTGCCCAATGCCATTTCTCTGTCAGGAAAGGAACCGCTTCACCGCCCATATTCATTATCAGAATATTAATCAAACCGCTGCTAGGTTTGAAAAGCTGATAGGCAACACTACCGATGATCGCCCAAGAAAGAAAGTGAGGAAGATAAAGAATCGTCTGTGATACTTTCTTAAATTTTGGAAAACGAAGTTCATTGAGAAGCAACGCCAATATAATCGGTATCGGTGTACCTACCAATAAATCTAAGAAGTTAAATACAACGGAGTTTCTAAGTGCACGGATAAAATCAGCATCCTTAAAAATTTTCTTAAAAATATCCAGCCCTACCCAATCACTTCCGGCATATCCTTTCGCCGGTTTGTAATTCATAAATACCATTCGCAACCCCGGATATGCAGCATAACTAAAAATAAATACCAGTGCCAGGGGTATTAACAACAACAGATAAAGCTGCCAGTCACGTTTTAGCGCATTTTTCCACGTTGTTTTCACCTGTACGTCAGACGCAGACTTAGGCTTCGCCATAAAATCATCCTCCCTCTTTTTACTACTTTTTGTTGATATTGTATATTTCTATCATATCTGTTTAATCATTATAGGATAAATTGACAATGCTTTCTAATCAATATACTTCGCAAACTATGCAAAAACGACCATTTAC
>CAMWMM010000394.1 GCA_947175285.1 uncultured Lachnospiraceae bacterium | reverse complement strand
TCAAAATAATAATTCTGTCCCTCAACCGCAACCTGTCCTCTTGACACACTGCCGTCAGCCGTCAGATAATATGTACCGCTCTCATCCGAAAACCAACAGTTTCTTTGCAGATAACCATTGCCATCCAGATAATATCTGGTATCATTATAATTCACCCAGCCGCGCTGCATCTTATAGCCTGCAAAAAACATCGTCTGTCCGTTCCTATCAAGAAAACCATCCGAAATAATCAGCGAAGAAAAATCCTTAAACTGATAATTAATATCTACTCTCGTACTCACACCCGCTACACTGCCATGAGAAGAACTCTGCCAGAATGCAGCACCGTTATATTCCAGATTATCAGCATACTGTGCCACCCATTTATCATAGCCTACATTGCCGATTCTTTGGTTAAACCAGTTCTTGCTGGAATATACCATCGGATAATAACCGGCTGCCGATATTTTGGAGCAGAACGCATCTATAAGCGCCTGAATCTGCCCTTGAGATAATCCTTTATGGCAGGAATCCTCGATATCATATACAACAGGAAAAGTAACCGTATAGTTTTCCAGCCATCCGATTACCATATCAGCCTCTTTCTGTGCCTGCTCCACTGTTGATGCATAGGAATAAAGATAGACGCCGACTTTCAGACCTGCTCCCTGTGCACCGCGCATATTCGCATCAAAATACGGATCCATGCCTGAATATGAACTTCCTACCTTGATAAACGCAAAAGAAATGCCGGAAGAAGCGACACTGCTCCAGTTCACCGCACCATTGTGTTTGGAAACATCTATGCCCTTAGCTATTGCATTTCCTGCATTTGCCGCCTGCACGCTGGTGACTGGGATTAGACTCATAACTACGGCAAGCACCAATGCTGCCGCTTTCTTACTGAAATTACTGAATTTTCTCATCTGTTCTCTCCTGTTTTCTCTCTGCTTGTATAATCATATTTATCCTAAAATATTACAAAATTATTTCATATCTTTACAAAGATAACATATTTTTTACATTTTGTATATATTTTTTATGTAAAAATTTTGCTTGCCAAGCAATTAACGAATAAGGAAATGAGAATAATAGATAACATATTCAAACTGCTTGATAACAAAAAAGGAAACCTTAATATTTTTAAGATTTCCTCACTTATTAATCAATGCTGGTGGTGGGACTTGAACCCACACGTGGTTGCCCACAACAGATTTTGAGTCTGCCTCGTCTGCCATTCCGACACACCAGCATCTAACAACCGATTAATATAATATCATAACTGGATTTGCTTGGCAAGCAAAATCGAAAAATATATTCATAAAACAACCACAGAACTAATCAGTGGTTGCTTTAAGATTGTCCAGTATGTATCTAATGTCTTCCGGATTCATATGCTTGATAAAATCTATTAGTTTTAAATATAACTCTATCTGAACGTTACCAATAACGGTAAAATCTATGTCTGCTCTGTTAAATAGAAAATAAACACCCGCCTTAATGAATCCTTCTTTTCCATGACCATTAATAATATTTTCTTCAGATGGATCATAAGGCATATTTTCAGGATAAGATAATTTTTTCTTCTTATATTCTTCTCCTTTACCCTCTAAAGAAGACATTATATTACATACCAAATCAAATGAAAGTCCTTCAATCTCACCTTGGTTTGTGTCTAGGACAACAAAAGAATGCCTTCCAATATTACCTGTTTCCGCCTTACAGTCCCTAACAACTATAATGTCGCCTACCTTGCACATATCATTAGTCCTCGCCGTCTTTAGATTTGATAATGGTCTTGTTCTTATACTTGCCACTCAACGCATCTTCACTCCATTCAATAGGAGCAACATCAGATAAGGCTTCCTGAGACGAAACTGATTTACCATGGTTTAAAATGAAGCCTACATCTAATGCGGTGCAGCTACTTTCTGCCATATTCATATTTTCATCTCCTTCTTCTTTCGGAATATCCATAAAATCATTCCATTTTTTCATTGTTTTATTCCTCGACTAATTGATAATAATGAATATAGTATATCATTAAATACTATTCCTAAAATCTTCGATTAATCTCGGAAAACTGCTCTTTTATACTATTATTGTACAAAATTCCACATCAAAAGTACATATCCATTAGTCATAAAAAAGGAAACTTCCTTTTGTCAAAAACATACAAAATTTACATATAAATATTATATATCTTTAACATTGACACGCATTCATACTCTTGCATCCATCCGGTAGTCCTGACATCCTATTTTATCCTGTCAAACACCTCAAAACAATCCAGCGTTGCAAAATAATCTTTCGGAGTCTCCGCCCGCCTGATAAGTTCCACATCGCCATTTTCTTTTAAAAGCAGTTCCGCAGACCTTAACTTACCATTGTAATTATATCCCATAGCATGTCCATGCGCTCCGGTATCATGTATCACAAGATAATCGCCTTTTTCAATTTCAGGCAGCATTCTGTCCACGGCAAATTTATCATTATTTTCGCATAAAGAACCCGTTACATCATACTTATGATTACAGAGCACATCTTCCTTGCCGAGTACCGTAATATGGTGATACGCACCATACATGGCCGGGCGCATCAAATTGACTGCGCAGGCATCCACACCGATATACTCTTTATGTGTGTGCTTTTCATGAATCGCCTTGGTAACTAACGCCCCGTAAGGTCCCATCATAAAACGTCCCATCTCCGTATAAATTGCCACATCTCCCATACCGGCAGGCCCAAGCACTTCCTCATATACTTTCCGTACACCCTCTCCTATCACTTTGATATCATTCGGCTCCTGCTCAGGCGTATATGGGATACCGACACCGCCGGAAAGATTAATAAAGGCAATATCCACGCCGATTTCTTCTTTTAAACGGACAGCTGCTTCAAAAAGCTGCTTTGCAAGCTGCGGATAATATTCATTCGTTACGGTATTGCTTGCCAGAAACGCATGAATGCCGAAGTGTTTTACCCCTTTCTGCTTCAATATGCGAAATCCCTCAAACAACTGTTCTGTTGTAAAACCATATTTCGCATCTCCCGGATTGTCCATAATACCGTTACTCATTTGAAAAACACCGCCCGGATTATAACGGCAGCTCATTGTCTCCGGCAGTTTCCCCAGAATTTTTTCCAGAAAATCAATATGCGTAATATCATCCAAATTAATAATTGCGCCTATTTTCGCTGCATATTCATAATCTTCCACCGGTGTATCATTAGAGGAAAACATAACATCATGCCCGTTAATGCCAATCGCATTACTGAGCATCAGTTCTGTCAAAGAAGAACAGTCGCAGCCGCAGCCGTATTCATGTAAAATGCTGATGAGGAACGGATTAGGCGTCGCTTTTACAGCAAAATACTCCTTAAACCCCTTATTCCATGCAAATGCATCTTTTACTGCTTTTGCATTTTCCCGAATACCTTTCTCATCATAAATATGAAAAGGTGTCGGATATGTTCTTACAATCTCTTCTATTTTTTCCTTTGTTACAAACGGTACTTTTTTCATTGGTATACCAATCTCCTTTTTCTGCATACATTGTAATGTTATTTTATCATCACTTATATTATCTGTACATGTGATTTATTAGATATCAGTTATTCGTTTTATGAATTAATATATAGCTCCGGTTACTCCCCAATATTTTCAATCTGCCAGTCTATCGGCTTCACGCCGTTTTTTTCCAAAAAGGCATTTGCCTGACTAAAATGTTTACACCCGAAAAAGCCTCTGTAGGCAGAAAGAGGGCTCGGATGCGGTGCTTTTAATATCAGGTGTTTTGGATTTGTCAGCATCGGTATTTTACTCTGTGCCGGACGCCCCCACAGTAAGTATACAATCGGTCTATTCTGTGCATTTACGGCATGAATGACTGCATCCGTAAACTGCTCCCAGCCTTTTCCCTGATGGGAGTTTGCCTGATGCGCACGAACCGTCAATACCGTATTTAAAAGTAAGACTCCCTGATTCGCCCACTTTTCCAGATAACCGTTATTCGGAATGTAGCAGCCCAAATCATCATGCAGTTCCTGATAGATATTTTGTAATGACGGCGGTATCTCTTTCTGGTCAGGCAGTACGGAAAAACTCATGCCATGCGCCTGATGTTCATTATGATAAGGATCCTGCCCTAATAATAATACTTTCACTTCATTTAAAGGAGTAAAATGAAAAGCATTAAAAATATCATTTGCCGGAGGATAAACGACCACCTTACTGTACTCTTCTTTGATAAACTGATAAAGCTGCCTGTAATAGGGTTTTCTAAATTCATCATGCAAAGCCTCTTCCCAATCGTTACTCAACATTGCCATAATAACACCTGCTTTCTTTCACATAAAAATCGAGTGCCAGCGCACTCGATGATGCTTTTCTATTCACTAGATTCTGACCGAAATACCTCTGTTATGCAGATATTTCTTTAAATCCCGGATTTCCATTTCCTTAAAGTGAAAAAGGGAAGCGGCAAGCGCTGCTTCTGCCTTTCCGATAGTAAAAGCATCATAAAAATGCTCCATTGTTCCCGCTCCTCCGGAAGCAATAACCGGAATTGATACGCTTTCAGAAATAGCTCTTGTCAATTCTAAATCATATCCTGCCTTTGTTCCGTCGCCGTCCATGCTGGTAAGAAGAATTTCTCCGGCTCCCAGTTTTTCCGCCTTCACTGCCCACTCAACAGCATCAATCTTCATATCTACCCGACCGCCGTTTTTATAAATATTCCAACCGCTTCCGTCAGCACGTCTCTTTGCATCTATTGCAACAACAACACACTGGCTGCCGAATTTATCAGCCGCATCGGCAATCAGCGTCGGATTCATAATTGCAGCCGAATTCACTGAAACTTTGTCGGCTCCCTCCCGCAGAATTGCTCTAAAATCTTCCACACTGCGGATGCCGCCGCCAACCGTAAACG
>CAMWMM010000393.1 GCA_947175285.1 uncultured Lachnospiraceae bacterium | reverse complement strand
TTGTGTGCAAGCACCCACGCACAGCTTGTAAATCATTCCATGGCTGAACTGTTACGAAAAATTTTCCATCCTGATATTGACAAATCCTCCAAAAGATTATAAAATATTCGAGTATGCCGCACAGTGTGGTATAAGTATGTTCGGATATCCGGATATCACCAAAGCTGGCGAGTAAAATGAACATTTTGTTCATATGAATAGGAGGTGCCTTATGTACGCAATTATTGCAACAGGCGGAAAACAGTACAAAGTATCCGAAGGCGATGTAATCAAAGTTGAGAAACTTGACGTTGAAGTAGGAGCTGCTGTTACATTTGACCAGGTAGTAGCCATCAGCGATAAAGAGCTGAAAGTAGCAGGTGACGTTGCAGGCGCAACCGTAACAGGAACCGTTACGGAGCAGGGACGCGGACGCAAAGTTATTGTATACAAATATAAGAGAAAAACTGGCTATCATAAGAAAAACGGTCATAGACAAGCATACACTCAGGTGAAAATTGACAAGATTAATGCTTAAAGGTGTGAAATGATAACGGTAACATTTCATAAAACAAAAGCAGGAGAATATAAAGACTTTTTATGCAGCGGACATGCAGGATATGATGATTATGGCAAAGACATTGTCTGTGCATCCGTTTCCGTTCTGGTTATCAATACGATTAATTCCTTAGAGGAACTCGTTCAGGAAAAAATCGTGGTAGATGCCGATGAAGAAACCGGACGCATCCATTGTCAGTTTCAAGCGCCGTTGCAGGAAAAATCAAAAGTTTTAGTCGATTCTCTTGTACTTGGACTTTCCCAGATTGCAGAGCAATATGGGGGAAAATACTGTAAACTGAATTTTGAGGAGGTGTAAGACCATGTTAAATATGAACCTTCAATTTTTTGCACATAAGAAAGGTGTTGGTTCTACCAAGAACGGCAGAGATTCCGAAGCCAAAAGATTAGGTGCAAAAAGAGCTGACGGACAATTCGTAAAAGCAGGAAACATCTTATACAGACAGCGCGGAACCAAGATTCATCCGGGCATTAACGTAGGCAGAGGCGGAGATGATACATTATTCGCTCTCGTTGATGGTGTTCTTAGATTTGAAAGAAAAGGAAGAGATAAAAAACAGGCTTCCGTATATCCTGTAGAAGAAAAATAAACGAATGAATCGGGCTCCAGACATATTTTATGTTTGGAGCCTTTTATCATCACAAAAAGAAACAGGCTGTAGAAAGGCATGGCGTTCAATATGTTTGCAGACAGAGCGAAAATTTATATCAAAAGCGGCAAGGGCGGCGACGGACACGTTTCTTTCAGAAGAGAGAAATATGTGCCAAACGGCGGACCGGACGGCGGTGACGGCGGCAACGGCGGAAGCGTCTATTTTGTCATAGACGAGGGGTTAAATACCTTGACGGATTTCCGTCATATTCGTAAGTACTGTGCAGGAAATGGTGCAGAAGGCGGAAAACGCAACTGCGCAGGCAAAAACGGGGAAGATATCATCATCAAAGTGCCGGCCGGTACGGTTATCAAAGAAGCCGAAAGCGGACAGGTGATTGCCGATATGTCAGGTGATAATAAAAAGGTTCTGATATTAAAAGGCGGACGGGGCGGAAGCGGAAACCAGCACTATGCAACCAGTAAGATGCAGGCGCCTAAATATGCACAGCCCGGACAGCCGGCAATGGAATTAGAGGTATTATTGGAACTAAAAGTGATTGCGGATGTTGGTCTGGTAGGCTTTCCCAATGTCGGAAAATCCACTTTTTTATCACAGGTGACGAATGCAAGACCGAAAATTGCCAATTATCATTTTACGACCTTGAATCCGAATCTCGGCGTTGTGGATTTAGAAGATGCCAAAGGCTTTGTGATTGCAGATATTCCCGGACTCATCGAAGGGGCTTCCGAAGGTGTAGGATTAGGGCATGAATTCTTACGCCATATTGAACGGACAAAGCTTATCGTGCATATCGTTGATGCAGCTTCTACGGAGGGCAGAGACCCGATTGAGGACATTTATGCCATCAATAAAGAATTGGAAGCGTATAATCCGGAAATTGCCGCAAGACCGCAGATAATCGCGGCAAATAAAATTGATATGATGGCAGGGGAAAACGATGCTATCGACCGTATCCGCGCTGAATTTGAACCGAAAGGCATTCCGGTCTATCCGATTTCTGCCATTGCGAAAAAAGGTATCAGAGAACTGCTCTATGCAGTCCGAAATAAGCTGGACGGTCTTGACAGGGAACCTGTTGTCTTTGAACAGGAATATATTCCGGAAGAACATATAAACGTTCAAAATGAGCCGTTTACAGTTGAATATGACAGCGAAAATGACGAATATGTAGTAGAAGGTCCGCGTATTGAGAAAATGCTTTCCTATACGAACTTAGAATCCGAAAAGGGATTCCGATTCTTCCAGAATTTCCTGAAAGAACAGGATATTTTAAAGAGGCTGGAAGAACTCGGCATTGAAGAGGGCAGTACGGTCAGGATGTACGGACTTTCTTTTGATTACTATAAATAGGGTGAAAAATGTTTCACCCTATGAGAAGGAGGAAGCCATGACAAGTAAACAAAGGGCTTATTTAAAAAGTTTGGCAAGTAGCCTGTCTCCGGTTTTTCAAGTCGGGAAATCCAGCCTGACGCCGGAATTTACACAGGCGATTGACGAAGCATTCAATACAAGGGAACTGATGAAAATTGCCGTTTTAAAAAACTGCATTGATGATCCGAATGAAATTGCCGCAATGATAGCGGAAAGGACCCATTCCCAGGTTGTTCAGGTAATCGGCAAAAAAATTATATTGTATAAACCGGATAAAAAGAATCCAAAGATTATTTTACCTTAACAGGAGGATAGAATCAGTTGAGAAAAGTCGGAATCATGGGCGGAACATTTGACCCGATCCATATAGGGCATCTTATTATTGCAGAAAAAGCAAGAGAGCAGTTTCATTTGGATGAAGTCCTTTTTATGCCAAGCGGAACCCCATACATGAAAAATGTTGATGAAGTGCTGCCCGGTCAGGTCCGCAGCGAGATGACAAAACTTGCCATTGAAGAGAATCCCCTTTTTTCCGTTTCCACGATAGAAATCGAGAAAGAGGGCAGTACTTATACTTATGAAACATTAGAAACCCTGCATGATAAAAATCCAAATACGGAATATTACTTTATCCTGGGAGCGGACAGTCTGTTTGCAATGGAACACTGGAAAAATCCGGAAAAGATATTTGCAGACTGCCATATTCTTGCAGCGCTGCGTAACGACAAGAATGCAGAAGAGATGGAAGCGCAGGCTGCTTATTTAAAAGAAAAGTTTAATGCCGATATTTCTCTGATAAATACAGGGCATATTGAAATTTCTTCTTCCATGATACGGGAACTGGTAAAAGACGGACACTCTATCCGTTATCTTGTGCCCGATGCGGTATATGACTATATAATTAAAAATAAATTATACAAAACGGATTCTTGATTCTAAAGAAAGCGGGATTTGCATGAAAGCAACAGATTTGAAAAAACTAAGAAAAGAAATGGAAAAAGAGCTTACATCCAAACGATATGAGCATACGCTGAGCGTCGCCTATACGGCGGCTTCCCTTGCTATGGTACATGATGTGGATACGGAAAGTGCCCTAATTGCCGGTATGCTGCATGACTGTGCCAAATGTTTTTCAGCGAAAAAATTAGTTTCGCTCTGTAAAAAACATAATCTTCCGGCTTCAGAAGTGGAACTGCAAAATCCGACGGCGCTTCTTCACGCAAAAGCGGGCAGTTTTCTTGCAAAGGAAAAATACGGCATTGACGATGAAGATATTTTAAACGCCATCAAATATCATACAACAGGCCGCCCAAACATGAGCAAATTAGAGAAGATAATATATATTGCGGATTATATTGAACCTGGCAGGACACATGCTGCCAATTTGAAACAAATACGAAAAACTGCCTATGAGGATTTAGATAAGGCGCTTTTCCGGATACTGGAAGATACACTTGCATATCTGCATTCTACGGACGGCAGAATTGATTCCATGACAAAAGCAACTTATGAAAGTGTAAAAACAACGGTTGCCACACTTTGTGGGACAACCTTATGTTCATCAAATCAATTATGAAAGGAAACTACTTATGACTTCAAAAGAATTGGCAAAACTCGCAATCGAAGCATTGGAAGATAAAAAAGCTGAAGATTTAAAAATCATTGATATCAGCCATATTTCCACGATTGCAGATTATTTTATCATTGCAAGCGGAACTAACACAAGCCAGATACAGACTATGACGGATAATGTGGAAGAAGCGCTTGGAAGAGCCGGGCATCCGGTAAAACATATTGAAGGATATCAAAGTGCAAACTGGATATTGATGGATTGTCAGGATATCATTGTCCATATCTTTGATAAAGAAAACCGGCTGTTTTATGATTTGGAGCGAATCTGGCGGGACGGCGTTATCATAGAAAAAGAAAATCTATAAAAAGGTCAGGCTTTACAGCAAAAATGAATCCCAACAAGTAACTTGATGGGATTCATTTCGTTTGTGTTTATTGCGATTCTCTTGAAGTACCACCCGCGTACATATAGAAAGTGATGATATATAAACCGGCAATACCTACCAAAGCATAAACAATTCTGGAAAGCCATGACATATTACCAAAAATAAAGGCTACCAGGTCAAAACTGAAGAAACCGATTAATCCCCAGTTAATTGCACCAATAATGGCAATTGTCAAAGCCAGACAATCCAATCCTTTATTATTCATAACGATATTCCCCTTTCCATTGCAAATCAAACTCTTCATAATGAAGAATTCATTTATATTATCCCATGCAACAGAATGTGTATACTGGAAAAATTAGCGATATAAACGAAAAACACCGAATACTTTCCCAAGAATCTGACAGTC
>CAMWMM010000392.1 GCA_947175285.1 uncultured Lachnospiraceae bacterium | reverse complement strand
GGAAGCTTCAAAATTCCCGGGTTTGTAAACTCAAAACCATCTGATTTTTTTATTACTTTCAGAACACCTGCATCCATCAAATAGTCGGCGTGTATAATAAGATTCACGAATGCTTCCCTCACCGCCTTGTGTACCGGCGTCTCATCAATCCGCTGTATTCCTTCAAGTTTAAACGGTTTCTTCAAATCCTCGGTTAATTTCGGAGTAACCTTGGTAAAAAATTGAAGAGATTTTTCTCCCATGTGCCATCATAAGTGATCCTGTCATTCCATCGAATATTCGCTGTAATCTCGCTTTCGTTACGATAATCCATAAAAATATTGTCAAACTCATTCCGTATCGCAAGTCCATCGCCAAACATCATTAAACCTGCAAGCGTCAGCCCCTCCTTGCCCTCTCTTCTGTCTTTTCGATATCGTCCATCGTATAATATTCTAAAATCATTCCATCGTTTCCATCCGGATTCTGATCACGAATCATCCCTCTGATCTCATGTTCCGTTGCATGATAGTCACCTTCATTGTTTCTCTTAAATGTTCCTTTGTAGGGGTTCTCGCCAGCATAAATCGGTCGCACTTTATAATCTGCTCTCGGAACCTTAATCACAATCAAACTAATGCCTAGCTCTTCCGCAATGAATACATCTTCATCTTTCAGAATATTACGATTAACTTTACTGCTGTTAATGGTGTTCCAAAAATCCTCTATCTGTTTCTCTGCATTTTTGATTCCCTGTATCATAAATCTTTCTTCTGGACGATTCTTCCTTTTATCTTCTTTCACTCCTAAAATAACATAACCGCCTTTGGTATTGGCAAAAGCCGAATAAGATTCATAGGCAGATCTCGGTACATTATTCTCTGCTTCCTTGCACTCTATGTCTACTTTCTCGCCCTTATAAATCAATTGTTTTAATTCCTGCATATTCATTCGGATTGCCACCAACCTTTCCAATAATATCAGTATACCAAAGGGATTTTATTAATATGTCATACTTCCCAATCCTCTATGCCATATTTTTCCATAAATTCCTTTGCCTTTGCCTCACCATCTTTCGTAATATACATGGATTTTGAACGATGCGAACCCTGTCTTATGTAATCTTTCTCGTCAAGTTGGTTCAGAATATCAAAATCATAGCCTTTCCACGCATACTTACTATTGGGATCTGCAGATCTGTCTCTTTCCGTAAAATGAGATAAGTAAATCAATATCATTGATAATTCTTCCATCGCTGCTTTTGCATCTGTTTTATTCATATTAATCTCCTTCCAAGTACAGCTAATATCATTCGAGTTATTTACGAGTTTTTATCATTTTTTATCGGCATCCCTTCGCGTTTTAGTTATCATCACAGGTAATTCCGTTGCCGTAATACGGTTTCTACTTCCCATGATTGTTACAATATCCTTCTCAATTGCATCCAGTTTAGTTTATCACAACATACACTATGCACTCTGCATTTTCAAAAGATAATCAAAAGATAGAAATTGCCTAAAATCAAGGGTTTTTTCACTTTTTTCTTATGTTTTGAATATTTTCAAAACATAATCAAAAGATAAAAATTCTATTCCTTTATCTTGAGATTGTCTAACGCAATTTGAAGTTGTGTGATTTTCTCATCAGATGTCTCTCTAATTGTATACTTTGTCGTCGGTCCGCTTCCCATTCTTTGTACCAGCTTTTTTTCATTCAATATCGCCAGCCACTTCCTGACTTTATAATCGGAAAGACCAACTTCTTCTCGTATCTTTGAAACGGATATTGGCATATTGCCTTTTAAAATGACTCTCAGTATGTCTTTTGCCTCATCTTCCAATTCGGGATATGAATCGGCAAAGTCTATATTCCATATTCTTAAATCTGTCTTTTCAATATCCGTATATACTTCAGGTGTATGCACGCCGCCTGATGCTGTTGTTGTATAAATTAATGGTCCACCATAACCTTGTCGTTCCGATGCTCCTAGCCACCGAAACATCTTCATGATAATCTCATTTCGCGGTCTGGAATCTCCGCCGATTCTGAACTGCTGCAAAGACACCAGCATCTTTCCCGGATTTAGAAAATGAAACCAACCATCGAAAACCTCAACTTTTATACTTGGATATGCCTGTACATAGTCTGCATGTGCAAGGCAGTTAATCAAACATTCCCGCAACACCTCGTCAAAATCTGAAAGCGGCATCCGAAGCTGTCCCTCGTCTAACTCAAAAGACTCTTTTAGCAATATCTTCATCTTTTCATATACAATTGAGTAAAAGTTAAATATATTCATCTCATAATCACTTGGTTCATCATCCGATACCCGATCAATCCAACGCGGATTATGTCCTTTTCGATTAAAATAGTCCAAATGATAATGCGGATACACTTCTTTTATCGTGCGTTCCTGTCCTAAAAATAATAATGCACCCCGCCTGAGTTTTACTTCTCCTGAAGCACGATCCATAAACCAGGCGCCTATCTCCGTCAAAAAATCCTGATTCGACATCTCAAGATATTTCTTCTTCGGGAAACGCTTATTAACTTTTCCTTATAAGTAATCACAGAATCCATATCTAGATCATCAATCGTAAAATGCTCTATCGGCAAGCTGTCATGGCAGGGCATGGCGTTTCGTTCAAATGCTTCTAATTCCAGCTTAGTAGCCCTGCGGTCACCGTCTCCTGTTCTGATAAACGTATTTTCTCTCTTCCCGTTAAAATAAACAGGTTTCATCGACTCCGGAGCCTCTTTTACACATACAATCATTATTTCAGCTCCATCTATATTAACAACATGGACATCCTCATTATCTACACTCCTATAATTTATCTTGTTCGGATTTGATAACATATCCCACAAACTTATCTGCGTTTTAGATATATTGCCGACTCCCTGAACTATATTCATAGGATTATCCTCAATGACACCCAGCAATATCCATCCGCCGGATGTATTACAAAATGCTGAATATGATTCCCAAAAAGCGGCTGGCAGTTCTTGGGCTTTCTTCAGCTCAACAAAGTATTTCTCATGAATATTTATAATCCAGTTTTTCAATTTATCTAAACTTTTAAAATCTGGCTGTTCCATGCAATCAATATACCTCCCATTTGCTTGTTTAAATTATATTCAGCAAAAGCTTCTTCACTTATCTGCGCACTCTAAATCCATACTCATCCTTTTCCAGATAAGAAACAATGAACTGTTCCGGTGTGATTCCTAAGTATTGCGCATTCCTATCAATATCCTCTGCCGGAATACTTCCTTTATACATCTTGCTACAGTTTCTGCATTTACTGCAATCATAGTCAGCAAATAACTCTTTATGTAAACGCAAAAACTGCCTGTCTAACTCATCTTCATCCGCGTGGCATTTTAAATAACTTCGAAATTTAAAGTTCTCATTTTCTCTTTTCTTGGCTTCTGCTCTTACTCTATCTGGGTGTATCATACACTTTATTCTTTCTTTTCGTATTATGCTTCATTCATTTTTCCGTTCTTAAACGCTTTACATTGAGGACGCAGTCAGAATCTCATATCCAGACCTTTTGACCGAAGTTTAACAAAAAATATGGTTTTCTGATTAGTATTCCAACACTATTCAAAAAAGTCATTTAATAGCATCAACCACGCCACCGCCTTTATCCAAGCCATTCCATCTGGTACAGAAAACTCTCGACCACCTGATAGGAGAGTTATCTGCCATCAACACTCCCGCATTTGTCAATATCCCTTTATCATCTAGCCTTTCTCCAGTCCATGCTTTATATCTCTCTCGCAATTTGCTAAAGGCATAATCTGATGCTTTGTAGGTCGTACTCAGCGCATCATAAGAAGAGTTCCTGCCACGCAATACAAGTCTTTTTAATTCTGTTGCATCTGCTTTTATACTCTCATTTCCCAGACGAACATATGCTTCCATTACACTATCTGCTGAATAGCAGTATAGCGTTTCTTCCCCTGCACTAATATTTAATAAAATTATTTTCTTATCATCTTCCGTTTTACAATAACTGAGGTGAAACTCCGGTATCGGAACAAGACTTGTCTTTATCTGTTCACTAATAATCTCAGCATACCTCTCTGCATCAGAAAGACCTTTTATTTCATCATAATTAGATACGCCAAAGATTAACAGTCCGCCAATACCATTAGCAAAAGCATTGACACTTTTACAAGAACTCTTTTTCCTGTTCCTGGCAGGGCGTATTTTATATTGATTTCTCTCACAAAGCCACATCACTTTGATACGATTTTGTTGAGTTATTATGTGGTTTCAAAGCTGGTTTACCCAAATTATATCCTCGCGATCTTTTTCCAAGACCAATCATTAAATCAATTTTTATCTTGAGTATTGATTTAATACTATACATCAACCTACGCAAAAAATATCTTCAAAATTTTATTCTCAATTCAAATGCTCATTTCATTTTATATTTTCTTAGTTGGCGCTTTAGGAACCACTTTAGAAAATCCATTTTTCAAGTCAATAATATCTACGTTATCTTTCAAATCTACTGCATTAGCTCTTTTTAGTCGGACGTGATATGGCATATTTTCTTTGTAAGAAACACTTTGACTATAGCTACAATTTTTCGATGTTGTAACCTTCTTAAACATCAAATCACGTCCTTTCCTACTATTTTATATATTCTTCAATTAATTTATATGCTTCAGACTTTGATATGCCTTGCTTACACATGGCAGATACTTTAGATTGTCTTTTACTTTGAATATTTGTTTTATATGTTACCATTTCATAAGTAGTTCCCAACTCACTCAGACTTATACATACTTCCATGTTATTTATTCTATTTTTCCACGCTTCCTCATTAGAGGACCTTCTTTTATACCACCAATCAAGCTGTCCATCAACCGCTGACAAATCATTTATAATATTCAATACTGATTGATATCTTTTATCAAT